>JAYSRU010000178.1:0-11040 GCA_043720875.1 Crocinitomicaceae bacterium | reverse complement strand
TTGTATTAACAACACTGTTTAACGAATAACTTAACGATCCTGTACCACCAACGGCACTTACTTGAATTGTACCTGTTCCATTATTACAAAGAATAGCTCCAAGAGTTGAAGTTGCAGTAATTGCTGTTGGCTCTGTAATTGTACCTGTAATTGTTCCCAGACAGTTATTAGCGTCCTTCGCATAAAAAGTATATGTACCGGCACTTAACCCACTAATAAATGACGATCCGAATGTTATGTTATTGGATGAATAAGTATAAGGTGAATTACCACCAGTAGCATTTAAAAACACACTACCTACCGCTAATCCGTTACACAATACATTGGTTTGTGATGAAATTACAACAGCAACCGCACTAGGTTGTGCAATGGTAACGTTTTGAGTGGTGGTAAAATTATTAGCATCTCTAACAGTTATAGTATAAATACCAGCGATTAAATTAGTAAAAGTCCCACTTGCTCCGAATATGATTCCATCAATACTATAAGTTAAAGGAGCTGTTCCTCCAACAGCAGATGCTGAAATTGCTCCAGTTGCATCACCATTACAAATAACACTATTTGTTTGAATAGCTGTTAATACCATAGATGGTGGTTGAGTAATTGTACCCGAAATGGTTACTGTACATCCATTGGCGTCTCGAGCGACAATTGCATAAGTTCCAGCAGTCAATCCAGCAAATGTATTACTTGCAAAGAATGTAACTCCATTATTGATTGAATATTGATATACTCCTGTTCCTCCAGTAGCTGTGCATACAATTGATCCATCAGATCCACCGAATGCACTAGCGTTTGTTATTACAGCTGTAACTCCTATCGCTGAAGGTTCTACTATTGTGCTATTCGTTGTTTGTGTACAGCCATTTGCATCAGTTACAACTACGCTATAAATGCCAGCAGCTAAAGGTGATGCAGTTGCAGTAGTTCCACCAGATGGTGACCAAACATAAGTGTAAGGTGCTAATCCTGCAGAAGGTGCTACAGAAGCTATTCCATTTGAAGCGCCAAAACAAGTGATGTTAGTCGCAGAAGGAGTTAGTGTTGGTTTCACAACAGAAGTAATAGCAACAATTGATGAAGCTGTACATCCACCGTTATCCGTAATATTCAATGTGTAAGATCCAGAGGTAACGTTTGTTAGCGTAGTTGCTGATGTAGCATTACTCCATGAATAGATATAAGGTAATGTTCCTCCTGTAACCGTTGAACTAGCAGTTCCGTTTGTTTGACCAACACATGCGACATGTGTTTGAGCAGTTGAAACAGCTAATACTGCCGGTTGCGTTATTGTGATGTTACCATTTGTTACACAACCAGATGCAGTTGTTACAGCACAAGTATAACTTCCTGCTATTAGCCCTGAAGCAGTTGCCCCAGTTCCTCCTGAAGGTGACCACAAGTAGGTGTAAGGTGTTGTTCCTCCTGAAACTGTTACAGTAGCAGAACCATTGTTTCCTCCGAAACAAGAAACGTTAGTAAATGTTGGCACACTAACGGTTGCTCCTCCAACGGCTGCAACTGTTACAACTCTTGGAAATGTACATCCATTCGCATCAGTTATAGTACATGTATATGAACCAGCAGCTAATGCACTTGCAGTTGCTGCTGTTCCTCCACTTGGAGCCCATGAATAAGAATATGCCCCTGTTCCTCCAGAAGCTACAACAGTAGCAGAACCGTTAGGTGATCCACAAGTTGCATTAACAGAAGAAGCGGTTGCGCTTATCGCTGAAGCAGCTTGCGTTATAGTGAATGGGCGTGTTGTTGTACATAAATTCGCATCAGTAACTGTTACGGTATATGTTCCTGCTATTAAGGTTGGTTTCGTAGCGGCTGTGCCTCCACCTGTCCAAGAATAAGTATATGGACCGGTTCCACCAGTTACAGAAACTGTGGCAGAACCAGTAGATCCACCAAAGCATAAAACATTAACTTGTATACCTGTTGTCGCTAAAGCTGCAGCGGGTCCTGTAATTGTGAATGGACGAGTAGTTGTACATAAATTTGCGTCTGTAACGGTAACCGTATAGGTTCCAGCAGTTAACGTAGGCTTGGTAGCGGCGCTTCCACCACCTGTCCAAGAGTAAGTATATGGTCCAGTTCCTCCCGTTACTGAAACTGTAGCCGATCCTGTCGCGCCACCAAAACATAATACATTTACTTGCGTACCCGTTGTAGCCAAAGCTGATGCAGGTGCAGTAATAGTAAATAATTGTGTTGCGGTACATAGATTAGCGTCAGTAATAGTTACGGTGTATGAACCAGCAATTAATGCAGGCTTCGTAGCAGCTGTTCCTCCACCAGTCCAAGAATAAGTATAAGGTGCTGTACCTCCAGAAACAACAACGGTTGCTGATCCTGTTGCACCACCAAAACAAGCTACATTTACTTGCGAGCTTGTATTTGAAATAGCAGCAGCAGGTCCAGTAATTGTAAATGTTTTTACTATTGAACATCCTGCATTGTCAGATATCGTACAAGTGACAGTTCCAGTCGCTAAACCAGTTCTTGTTGCGGTTGTACCTCCAATAGACCATAAATACGTGTATGGAGCTGTTCCTCCAGAAGCAACAACGGTTCCTGATCCAGTACTTGCGCCAAAGCATAATACATTAACCTGAGACTGAGTAGCGGCTAACGATGAAGTAGAAACAACGGTTGCCAAAGCAGCAGTTGCAGTACAACCAGCCGGATCCGTTACAATTACAGTATATCCGCCTGCGGCAAGCGCGGTGAAGATTCCTGTGGCTTGTCCAGTTCCTCCGTTGTTGGAATAACTCAATGGAGATCCGTTTGAAGCTCCATTTAACACAGTCGCTGTAACTGTACCGTTGTTAGATCCACAGGTAGCAGGTGTAGTTACACTTGATAAACTCATTGTTGTTACAGCTCCTGTGAATGAAAACGTCAATGTGTCATTGCAAGAATAATTGTCTGGGGTGGTTGCATTAGCCGTTTTCACAACAAATTTAACCAAATTAACTCCGTTAACAACTCCTGTTAAGTTCATATTTATGACAGTAGTTGCATCGGTAGCTAAAGATGAAGTAAACAATTGATCCGTAAAGGCACCTCCATTAATTTGATATTTAATTGTTCCTCCAGTTAAGGATGCCGAACCAAAATTTTCAACGGTTAATGCAACTACGGCAGCGTTCGTACAAATTGGAGTAGGAGTTACTAGTGACGCAGAAACTAATTTAGCGTCATTCACCTCACGGTTTATCTTTATCGCACAAATCCGTGTTCTTAGAGAATTACTCGCGGCCATATAATCTCCTGTGAAATAGAAAGTCTCATCATTATAAGGGTCAATAGCCATGTGGAAATAATCTCCCCATCTTGTATTTGATGTTCGTGAAGATAAGCCAGTAACAATTGTCCCTTCAGGAATTGTCATGGTTCCCAATGGATCGCATGGCTTACGACCAGTATATTTTAAGGACGGAAAATCCCCAGCTGTTGTGCTAGAGGTTGAATAGGCAACGAGAATGTTACCATATTTATCCATATTGATAGCGGGCATCCAACGGTTTGTAGTTCCTGGAGAATAAGTTCCTTCTTGGTATTTTGTCCAGGCACCGACACTTCCGGTTGATCGTCTAAGTTCAACCCAACGAATTCCTCCTCTATTTAAACCATTGACATCGGTAGTTAGGGCCAAAACGATTGCTTGATGTGTAGAAAATACACGTGCACCGGGTTTGTACATTACAGTTTCACGTAAAGGATCTAAGGTGTTAGCCGTTCCAGGTTGGCCAAAGCAAGCGAATGAAGTTAATCCACATAAATCTGAATCAATTTCATTAATCCCAATATTCTGCGTTCTAACTACTCCAATTGTGTTTAAAGTCCAATTTACAGTTGCTTCCCATACTTCTATGTAATCTACACCTGCTGTTGCGGCTCCTCCATGTACTTCATCATCACGGTGACGAATGAACATCGGTTTTTGTCCGGCTGGAAATGGATTGTCCCCCTCTAAGTCTACAGGAGTTATCGATTGAAATCCAAACCCTCCAAGCGCTGGAGCAAAGGTTCTAATAAATGGAGACGGGGTACCAGCGAGTAATGCACTAAGCTTCATAGCTGAGATATAGGGATTACCTTCGTTTGAAGTAACAACTAAGGCATCAACTCCTGGGTAAATCGCATATTTCGGATAGTCAGGAAAGTTTGCACATGTGAATGAACTCGTAGTGTACGTTCCCGTATAAGTTCCAACGGGAGAAACGTGAACAAGTAAGTTGTTTCCTGCACTTGAAAATTCGGTTATAATCCATTGCTGAGTAGGTTTATGGTATAGTATAATTGGATCACCTAAACCTGCAGCTCCACCGAGTGTTGCCATAGTCATTGATGCTGTTATCGCAGCTCCAGTGGTTTTATTAAAAACACGGTAAATTCCTCCACCAGCCCCATTGGTTCCTTGAATGTAAACAGTTGCATCAGCATCACCACTTGGATCCGGGGGAGACATATTTGTTCCTTGCCCGTCAAATGACCATTGAAGTGTGGCTGTGGAAGCTTTTTCCATATTACCATTTTGTTGCCATACTAAATCCGGTTGATGAGGTGAATTATCAAAGGGTTGAGCGTTTCCTCTACCAATAAAATTAGGACGAGTTGTAGTTGGCGCAGTGGCTGGTTCAACATAAGGAACCATTTGAGAGGTTGTAACTGTTGAATAGGTTACTGTTGGATTTTGTTGCGAAATAAGGCTTGTAACGCAACAACAGGATATTACTATCCCTAGTAAGAGTTTTTTCATAATTTTTATTTTGTTTTAGCGAGACGAATATACTTATTTAATTCTAACTTTACATGCAATTAAACAATTTGTCGAAAATTCGTTAAAAATATTTTATACGGTGAAAATTCTAATATCTCCAGCAAAGTCAATTCATTTTCAAGATGTTAGCTATAGTTACGTCGCAACGATTCCAAAATTTGAAAAAGAGCTTAGCTTATTAGTGAATAAGTTAAAGAAGCTGAATGCTAGCAAGTTGGAGAAAATGATGCACATTAGTAAAGAGTTAGGAGCATTAAATGCTCAACGTTATGCTGATTTCATTTTTCCAAGCGAATTATTAGCATCAAATCATCCAGCAGTGTTGTCGTTTTCTGGAGAAGTTTACAAAGGATTGGATGCGAAATCATTCACAGAGCTAAGTGCGGCCAAAGCACAAGATCAACTTTTAATACTTTCAGGATTGTATGGTTTTTTGAAGCCTTTCGATTTATTTTGTCCTTATCGTTTGGAAATGGGCACAAAATGGGAAATCTCGACTAAACACAAAAATCTTTATAGCTATTGGCAAAATTGCCTTACTCAGCATCTAAAAAATGAAATGCTTCCCAATGAGCTTTTGGTAAATCTTGCATCTATTGAATATAGTAAAGCCATTAACTTCAAAAGCATCGAGAACCCTATCGTTACTCCGCATTTTAAAGAATTTAAAAACGGGAAATTTTCTATCGTCATGATGTACGCGAAACACGCACGCGGTAAAATGGCACGCCATTTAATTGAAAATTCTGTTGATATCAAAGAAGAACTTAAAAATTTTAACTTAGATAAGTATGAGTTTAACGACGCGTTGAGTTCAGAGAATGATTTTGTATTTGTGCGCTAAATCGCTCTACTTTCAAAGTGTTTTTTGAGCATAGGAATTTCATTTTTTAAAAATTGAGGGCATAAAAAAAGCCTGAATGAACAGGCTTTTTTTATGCTATAGTGTTAATTACAGGTTTGTTTTCTTTTCTACAGGTTTTGCATCAACTGCTAAAACACTTCCTTTGATTGTTAAAACAATTGGTTCTCCAGCGCTAGTTGTTACGGTTATCGTTTTAGTGAATTCACCAACTCTTTTTGTATCATACTTAACGATAATCTCACTTTTTTTACCTGGCTGAATTGGCTCTTCTGGTTTCTTAGCTGTTGTACAACCACAAGAAGTACCAACGTTAGTGATCATTACAGGTTCTTTTCCAGTGTTCTTGAATTGAAAAACAAAAGATTCATCTGCTCCATTAACGATATTCAAACGCTCAATTGTTGTTTGTGTAAAAGTGACAGGCGGCTTCGGCTTTTTAGCTTCTTTCGGTGCTTTTGCTTTTTTCGCAGTTGTTTCTTGAGCAAAGCTTGCGTTTCCAGCAAATACTATAGCTAATAGGATTAAGATAGTTTTCATGTTTTTTATTTTAATGTTTTACAAAGATGTTCAAAGTTAATGTCAATTACTTATTGATTAACAAAAATTTAATTAGAATGTTGCAAAAACGAGTTCAAAAAAAATCCTATTACGGATGCAATAGGATTTTTTTATTTAAATGTAGCTTAATTTAAAAGTGCATCAAGTTTTGATGATAACTGCGCTTTAGGTGCAGCTCCAACAGATTTGTCAGCTACTTCACCACCTTTAATGAAAAGAATTGTTGGGATATTTCTAACCCCAAACGTTGCAGATAAACCTGGATTTTCATCAACGTTTACTTTACCGATAAGGGCTTTTCCTTCATATTCTGTACTCATTTCATCGATTACCGGACCAACCATACGGCAAGGGCCACACCATTCTGCCCAAAAATCTAATACTACCGGAATTGCGCTATTTGTTACTAATGCTTCGTAGTTAGCGTCTGTTATTTCTATTGCCATCTTATCTAGTTTTATACAACTGCAAAAGTACAGTATTGAATCGATGTTCTCAAATTATTTGCCATAATTATTTTACTGTCAACTTGTCATTTGCTTAACATAGCTTTCAAATAATTCTTCGTTTTTGCTGTTTTCCGTATGAACTTCAAGTAAAACAGAAGTATTAGTGTTTTCAAAAAATAACTTTTGAAGTTCACTTTGAAGTTCACTTAAGTTATTTGCCTGTCTGTGTTCTATGTAAAATGCTTCGCACAGTTTATCTATTTTGACATTTTGTTGTGCGATAAAAAATTTGTCATGATTCTTCGTGGTTTTGGGTCCTGGAATCATATTAAAAATACTTCCACCTCCGTTGTTGATGACAATGATTTTTAGATTCGAATTTAGATATTGATTTATTAATGCATTGCTGTCATAAAAAAAGGAGAGTTCGCCAACAACGACTATATTCAGTTTTTCTAAATTAAATGATGCAGCCCCAACAGCGGTACTTAAGCTTCCATCAATTCCAGCAACACCCCGATTACTGAGATATCTAATATTATTTATGCTTGAAAAACATTGACTATATCGTATTACTGAACTATTTCCTACATGAAAATTACAGGAATCTGGCAAATAGGAAATGATTGAATCCATCACGGTTAAATCTGAAAACTTAATGCTTTCTATTAGAGATTCTTGCTTGAACTGTCCTTGGTAGTCTAATTGTTTCCATTTTGAGCCATAATTGGTTTGATTCATTTTGGATTCGTCGGGCTCAATTAATGTCAGAAATTCTAACGGACTGCAATTTAAGTTCAGGCAATTGTTTTGCGCAAAGGTATTTGCATTTGGCAGAATAGTATCGACAATAATTGTAGCGCTGACAGTATGTTGTCTCAAAAAGGTTTTTAATGATTTGGATACGAACGAGGAACCTAAAACAATTAATAGTTCTGGTACAAATTCATTCCGGTCGATCATTTGACTAAAAGCCCGCTCAATGCTTGTAATAAAATTGGAATTATTTTGATTGCTAATGTTCTCTGTGAGAATTGCCACGCCTGTATCGCATGCTAAATCGAGTAATAATTTTTCGGTTTCGACACAAGGTTGAAGTTGACCGATTATTATCATTTTCTTTGCTGCATTATTCCAAAGTGTATTTAGTTGAATCGTATCATTTTGCGCAATGTTTCTCTTGGTTGTTGCTAATTTTGTGGGCGAAAATTTCAACTTGCCACTTAATTCAGTTTGCTCATATAATGGCTCAGACAAGTGGATGTTAAGGTGAACAGGGCCTGGGTGAAGCGAATATTGGTATGCCTCGCGAATTTGATATTTACAAGTAATTAATCCCTCCGAGTCATCGTCTTCATCTGAAATGGAACCAGCGAAACGAACGTGTTTTCCAAATACATTATCTTGCATGATAGTTTGACCATCACCTTGATTTATTAATCTTAATGGTCTATCCGCTGTTAATACAATCAATGGAACACCTTGGTAATAAGCTTCTGTAATCGCTGGAAAATAATTGACAGCAGCAGATCCGCTAGTACAGACCAAAACTACTGGCTTTTTGCTTTCAATAGCGATACCGAGTGCGAAAAATGCTGCACTACGCTCGTCAAGAATCACATATTTATTAATTTGTTCGAATGCATTAAACGCAATTACTAAAGGAGCGCAGCGAGAACCTGGGGAGAAAATTACATTTTCAATACCATGACTCAACAATTCTTCCACCAAGAGTTGTACAACTTTTTTAGCGCTTGTTTTCATCTTGTTCAGATTTTTATTTCCCTTTAATTTCTAAAAGTGCGTTTTGGATCGTTTTTGCTTTCAGATTAGTTTCTTCATACTCATCTTCGGCAACGGATAAAGCGTTTAGTCCACCACCAACATAAATAAAAATCTCGTCTTTCTGAATCTGAGCACAGCGTAAATTAACATAAGATTGGTTTCCTTCAATAGACAGGATGCCACAATAAAGTTGTCGCTTATGCTTTTCATATTTATCGATAGATTCTATTGAGTTTTCAACCGGAAATCCTGCAACAGCTGGTGTTGGATGTAAGGATAGCAATAGTTCTGTATATTTTTCGGGATCCAATGTGAAATTGAACTCCGTCTTTAAATGTTTGCTGGAACCAGCAATATTTTCTTCCACTTCACTAACATGTAACACTGTTATGCCATCGAATGATGAAAGTTTTGATTCAATAAAATCACTTACGGTCTTTTGTTCTATAATTTCTTTCTCGGCCCAAGCACTGCTATCGTCTTTATTCTTTGTGCCAGCTAAGGCTACCGTTTTAGCAGACGTATTTTGCATATTCACCAAAATTTCAGGACTAGCTCCTGTCCATGTCCCAAAATGTGGACTTGAAATCAGGTATACGAATGCATCTGGGTATAACTCGCACAAGCTCTGAAAAAGCTTAACCGAGTGTTTACCATTAAAGGGAGCTACTTCAATTCTTGAGAAAATTATTTTGTTTTCTGTAACGTCATTAAAAGAGCTTATAATTTCATGCGCAGCGTCAAGATATTCTTGATGCGTTGTAAGTGTAGGTCGTTGTTTTCTGAAACTTAAATTTTGAAATTTGTTTTGATCTCCAATATTTTTTTCAAAACTGTAAAATCTTTTAGCTTCAAAATCACTAATCCAGAAATCTGAATTAGACACAGTGTCGGTTGTATTCCATTCACCCTGCATTTCGACAATAACATTTCCTGGTGTGCGATAATAAAAAATACTCACTTAATTTTTATCTTTAGGGATGACCATGACTGTTAAACGACCTGTACAAACAAGTTTTGATGTAGTTTCTTCGGTAATGTCGATTTGCCAGAGATGTGTTTTTCTTCCAGCATGAATTATTTTGCCGGTTGCGATAACAGCTCCGTCACTAACTCCGCGTACATGATTGCAATTTAATTCCAACCCAACACACGATTCTTTTGTCAAATCAATTAGCAAAGCAGATCCCATTGAGCCGATACTCTCAATAAGCGCAGCGCTTGCACCACCGTGTAGCAACCCCATCGGCTGATGAGTTCTTTTGTCAACCGGCATTCTTGCTCGAATAAAATCGACACCTATTTCAATGCATTGAATATCTAGCACCTCCATCATTGTATTTTTCGCCATTGCGTTAATACTTTCAATGCTAATTTGTTTTAAAGTCATAGTACAAAAGTAAGTTTTCGTACACTAAGAAAAGCATGTTTTACCAAAAATACTTTAGCGATGTCGTAAATTTAAAATTTAACAAACGATTGTTGTTCTATTTTGCCGTTATGAGTCATTTGTAGAAAGTACATTCCCGAAGCAATGTGCTCAACGCTTATACTGGTATGCAAAAATGCTTCGTCAGATGAAATTTTGACATAGCTAATTCGTCTCCCATCTAAATCAATAATTGACAGCGTATATGCACCGGATTCATTGTTGTTTTTGATGACAATATTTAAATCGGATTGAGTTGGATTGGGATAGATTCCTAAATTTCCGTTAAGATTATCTTCTACAATTTGCAATAAACAATCTTTATACGCTCTTCCAGGTGATCCACTTATACAGCTTTCAAACCAAGATGAAGACACGTTGGGATTAACATAACCGACAGTATCCAAATATTCCAATGAATAATTTTCAACACTTGGGCTTGTAGGCCATCCATTGTCTGAATAGTATAAAACACTGGTCACAATTTTCCCAGTATTATCGTATAATTTCAAAACATCAAAATTACCCAATCCAAAATTGAAAGAACTGGCTACGTTAGAAACTGCTGGGTGTTGTGTCGTGAACAAAGCAATCGCATTTGAAAGCACAAAATATTCTCCCGGTTCTATATTTATGCTAGGTAAAGTATAGCTATTGTTTTTGTCCTCAAGTACATAGTTGAGTAAATTAATCGTTTGAGCCGTGTTGTTTTTAACTTCTAACCAATCTCCAGGGTTAAATGGAGAAGGAATGCTGTTGTAGTTTATTTCGGTAAAATATAGAGCTTCACTACATGGAGTATAAGCATAACCAGGTGAACCTTTTATACATCCACAAAACCAACTATTTGCGTCAATCAATGATGATGTATTTGTCTTTAATTCTAAAGTTCTACCATATCCATCAGCGCATTCAGGAAATGGAATAGAATCAGAATAGAAAGCAGAAATTGTCAATTCACCTATTGCATTATATAATTTTATAGAATCTTTTGAGTTACTCCAACCAAAGCTAGTTGAGCCAATGTAGTTGGTTACTGTGGGATAAACTTGATTAAACAAGGTCGTGTTTTCGCAGATTACTAAATAACCGTTGGCTGGAATTATTGTAGCCATTGGAAGGATGTAATTATCCCAATTGCGTTTAGATTTTAATTTCC
>JAYSRU010000177.1:0-11156 GCA_043720875.1 Crocinitomicaceae bacterium | reverse complement strand
AATAAAATTAGGCAATTCCATCGGCACAATCATATCTTTAATAGCTACTTCATTTTGTTTGTCATGTATGCGCAAAAGCCTTAAATAAAGATTTTGTTTGAGGTCCAACATCTCTATGTCTATTTGCAAAATATTGTCTAGCAATTCTATTCCGTGTTGCGGATTAAAATCAGCGTCATTCAACCTCGACTTGACGCGTTCTCGGCGCAATGCTTCTAATTGAAGAATTTTCTTTTGATGAAATATAACATATTGCTTCAAATGATACCTGAACTCATACGCCTCGTTCAAAATTTCTAAGCGCTTATCTGATTGTTGTTTCTTTAGTTCATGTTCCCTACGTAATAAATTAGCTTGATCCACAGACTTTTGCTCTTTCGTTGTGAAAGGCAAGGGAACTTTCGCTGTAAGTCCAACTGAGAAAAAAGCTCTAGAATTGGGTGATGCAGTGTTCAATAAATCATAATAATTATAACGTCCGTAAGCTTTTAAGCCTATATCGTTATACCATTTACGTTGACTTTCTGATGCGGATTTCAATAAACTAACAATGCTATCTGCAACCATTCCATTTTCTAATTGGTCGAAGAAGAATGAATAATTCAAATCAAAGAGCGGTGCATCTATTGCATAAAAGAGGCTGTCATGACCAGGAGTTAAATTAATATTATAGCTCGAATAAATATTATTCATTCCTTGCGTTTCAGCAATTCTGGTTTGAATTTGCAGCACATTTTCTCGTGTAATCTTTTTTAACGCAAGCAACTTGTAGGCTGATTTCAATTGTTGGGTTAATAATGCTTTCCGTTGTTCTAATAATTGAATTTTACGTTGATTAAAAAAGTATAAACACTCATTCATCTTCGGGCCAAAGTCAACAATTGAATTTCTATAATGTTCCAAGTATTGATAATATGCTTTTTGCGCAGGAATTGATTGTAACTCTAGTCGTTTATCAAAATAGCCATCTTTAAGAATATCCCAATCCAAGCCAACTTGATAACGTCTTTGATACAATATACTTTCTTCAACATCATTGAACGAGGGATTGAAGTTTTGTAACGCATCTACCCTTCCAGACAAGCCCCATTCCTTTTTCAGTAAAGCCGCCTTGGCATCATAATAATCATCTTGAAAACTTGAAGTATCAAAACTTTTAGCCGGTCTAAACATACTTAAGTCTTGCAATAATATTTTTGAGGTTGCTGTATCCTTTTTTGCTTGAAACTCTGATTCTTTTTCAAAAAACAATTTTTTCAGAATACTTAGTTCAGCCGATACACTATCTTCAATTTGCCCATGAACTGAAAGCGCAAGAACACAAGTAAATATTGATAAAAAAAACGTCCGAAAAAAAATATTCATAGGGGTACAAATTTACTTATTTTTTACGGAAACGTGTTCACTTTCAACACATTTTAACAGTCAAATCGATAATTATGCGGCATTCGTCGAAGAAAATAGCTAAGTATTAAATTAAGAGCGTTGGATAATAGACAAAGAATCCTATTTTTTAAGTAATTTCACCAACGCAACTTTAACATGCATACCATATTCTATGAAATTTTTTCAACTTGATCCAATGGAAAATCGAGTTTTCGGACTTGATTTTGTTCGTTTCTTGGCAATTTTTATTGTATTATTCAACCACAGTTTAATTCTTGTTCCACAACACATCACTCCTTACATGAGATTCTTAATGTTTGATGGAGTTGATATCTTTTTTGTACTTTCTGGATATTTAATTGGCGGTATTTTGTTGAAGATCTTAACCAAGGATCAACCCACATTTCCATTATTGCTTCATTTCTGGAAAAGACGTTGGCTCAGAACGTATCCCGCTTATATCATTTTACTACTCCTTTTAAGCATTTACACCCTTATTTTAAGACCAACCCATTTTCCAGATGATTGGTATAAATATCCATTTTTTCTTCAAAATTTAATTTCAGAAAAAAACATGTTTTTTGGTGAATCATGGAGCCTTAGTGTTGAGGAATGGTTTTATTTAACCATACCAACTTTACTTTTTATTGCATTATTTCTCTTCAAAAACAAGTTAAAAATAACCAGTCTAATGGTTTGCATTGCAGTGATTCTTGGAATCATCTATTATCGTTTTGTAGTGTTTAACCGATTTGGACATATCGACATTAAGGACGTTGATGCAGTTAAACACCTTAAAACTATGGTTGAAACTAATCTAAAATATCAGGTTTTGCCTCGACTCGATTCAATCATGTTTGGTGTGTTGGGTGCTTGGGTTGCGCTATTTTTTCCAAAAATATGGACCTGGAAACACAACTACCTTTTTGCATTGTTAGCAATCATCCCTTTGTATTCAGGATTTGAAAATAGCCGTAGTATCACTGACACGTATACCGCCGTTTGGGATCCCGCAGTGAAATCATTAACCGTTTTACTGATATTGCCTTTTTTCTCTACGTTGAAAACAGTTCCTGGAAAAATTGCCAAGGGAATTACGTTTTTAAGCTTAATTTCTTATTCCATGTATTTGCTTAACCTTACTGTTGTTAGTCAAATATTTATCAAAAACACACTACACGGTAATCTTGAAGGTCGCACCATTAGTTCACTTACGCCGAAGGAACTTATTTATAACGATTTTACTAAATATTGGCCGGGCAAACACATAATAGGAGAATTTTGGTATATAGATTTAGCGTTGTTCTG
This sequence comes from Crocinitomicaceae bacterium, assembly GCA_043720875.1. GTDB lineage: Bacteria > Bacteroidota > Bacteroidia > Flavobacteriales_D > Crocinitomicaceae > JAYSRU01. The sequence continues at coordinate 8,462 of JAYSRU010000177.1, read as the reverse complement.
GATATTAACGATTGGACTCGGCTTTGTTCTCTACAAATTAGTGGAAGTTCCTTTTATGAAAATGCGTAAATAACTACGCTTAAATTTGGACTAAATTTAATTCGCCATTCCTAATCGGTCAATGATTTTTTTAACCTCTACTGACATAGAATCTTTTGACGCTAGTTTAATTTTAGCATGGTCAATTTCTTCGCAGCTATTGTAAATATACTTCTTGCCATTCCATTTATAAACGCAAGTATAACGATAATCTGTTCCTTTATATTCCTCCAAAAAGACCATAACCAAATCGTCATATCCACTCGGACTATCTCTAAACTCGATCAAATTAGCCAGAAATTGATTCACACAAATCAACCTTTTATCTTCTCTTTGATATACGTATAAACGGCGAACCGGAAAATTACCCACGAGCGCTTTAATCAAAACAACAAAGGCATTATGAACCTTTTCCTTTTTAGTAAACGGCATAACTTTAAAAAATCGTGGCGAACACGGAGGATTATCAACGGCTTCAGGTTTATTCGGATTATCACACAACCCCACTTCTTTTAATAATATTTGCAACGTATCGTTCTGAAATTCTGTCTCATTAAACAAGATTTCAATGGGTCTAATTGAAGGATTGGATACAACTTTTACAGGATCCTTGTAGTTTCTAGGTTTATCATCTTTACAAGCCGCAAAACATAGCACAAGAAGGATTAAAGAGAAAAATTTCATATCAATAATTTTATAAAAATACAGTCGAGCTCAAGGCCATGCTTTCTTCAAAACGCAAGGAATTTACTTTGGTTTCATACCCATTGGATAAAAAATAATTCAACATTTGTTCCGTAGGCATATTTCCTGTTAAATTATCCCCGGCCATTGGGCATCCGCCATAACCTTTTACCGCCGAATCAAACCTTCTGCAACCCGCATCGTAAGCAGCTTTAAGTTTTGATTCAGTTTCTTCATATTTTGTGTGCAAGTGTGCACCAAATTCGACATTAGGCAATGCAGGAATCAAATTTGAAAATAAATGAGAAATAGAATCAGGGGTGCTGCCTCCAACGGTATCCGATACAGCCAAAATATTAACACCCAATTCATTATGTAATCGATTTGCCCAATAAATCACCAATTCCGCACTCCATTCATCGCCATAAGGATTTCCAAAAGCCATTGATAAATAGACCACCAATTGCTTAGAATTTTTATCCGTTAGGCTTTTTATTTTTTCTAAACCGGAAAGAGAAGCTTCAATACTACTGTTCGTGTTGCGTTGCTGAAATGTCTCAGAAACAGAAAAAGGAAAGCCTAAATAATTGATTTCTTCAAATTCACATGCATCCTGCGCTCCTCTTTCATTTGCAATGATTGCTAACAACTTTGAGGATGAATCGCTTAAATTCAATTTGCTTAAGACTTCCGCTGTATCTTTCAGTTGCGGTATTGCTTTCGGTGAAACAAAACTCCCAAAATCGATCGTATCGAAACCACAGGTCAGCAATGAATTAATGTATTTTGCTTTAACATCCGTTGGTATAAAATCGTGAATACCTTGCATGGCATCTCTGGGACATTCAATTAATTTCAAACTACTCATTTTTTGGATAAATTAACTTTGATTAGTGCTTTATTGATCCGTTTAACCAAGCCTGGACCTTCATAAATAAAACCAGTATACAATTGGATTAAGTCTGCACCTGCCTCAAATTTCTCTAGCGCATCTTGCTCAGAGTGAATTCCACCCACTCCAATGATTGGAAAGCTTTTGTTTGATTTTTTTGCTAAATAACGAATTACTTCAGTAGATCTGTTTTTAACTGGCTTTCCAGACAAACCACCCATTCCAATTGCATCAATTAATGTAATAGGATGTTTCAAGCCTTCTCGACTTATGGTAGTATTTGTTGCTACTATACCATCAATTTTCGTCTCGGCCACTAAATCAATAATATCGTCAAGTTGTTCATTTGTAAGATCAGGTGCGATTTTCAACAATATAGGCTTTTGTTGCTGCTTTGTGCGATTTTTTTCTTGCAACGCTAGCAATAGTTGTTTTAGAGGTTCTTTATCTTGTAATGCTCTTAGATTAGGCGTATTTGGAGATGAAACATTCACAACAAAATAATCCACCCATTCATGTAACGCCTCAAAACAAATCATGTAATCATTTACCGCATTCTCATTACTTGTTTCTTTGTTCTTACCAATGTTACCTCCAATAATCACGTTAGGCTTAGTTTTTCGCAACCTTTCAACCATTGCAGCAACACCTTCGTTATTAAAACCCATTCGATTGATAATAGCCTCATCCTCAACGAGGCGGAATAATCTGTTTTTTGGATTTCCTGGCTGGCCAACTGGAGTTACCGTTCCGATTTCAATAAAGCCAAATCCGCAATCTGCCAATTCATTATACATTTTGCCGTCTTTATCAAAACCAGCAGCCAACCCAATAGGATTAGGAAAGGTAAGTCCAAACAATTTTCTTTCCAAGGCAACATTTTTAACCACAAATAATTTGCGCCAAATTTCAGCAAAGAATGGTATCTTGAATGCAGTTTTAAGCAACGAATAGGTAAAATGGTGCGCCTTTTCAGGGTCCATTTTAAATAAGAAAAATTTGAGGATTGAATACATATAATATTTTACGCAAAGGTAAAAACCAAAACGAGGCGCTAAACATTTAGCACCTCGTTTTTTTCAAATATTTTGAACAAATTAGAATTTAGATCTATATCCTTTTCTCCATTTACCCCAACGTTGTAATTTACTGTAATTTTTATAGGTAATATTTTTCGAGATAAAAACATTCAATTGAAAGTATGCATCTAGATTTTTATCTCCTCTTTGTTGCCCTGGAGCAAACCAACCTGTATTTTTGTTAGCCGGGTTAGAGAAATATTTAGCCTCTGGACTTGACAACAAATTTGGATCGTAATACTTCGTACTTACGTCATCTATAAAATCTGTAAACGTTTTAACATATGTCGCTTCAATTCCAACTCTCCACATTTTACCCATTCCTCTTCTTGCCCCAATACCAAAAGGAATTGTTGCAGTTACTCCCGAATATTTCTTAGCTCCATCAGCCATACCGTTACCTTCAGTTTGCAATGGTTTAAGTGGAACCCATGAACCATTATAATCACCTTTAGGATTAAAATAGGTCATACCAACACCTGTAAATAGATAAACTTGAGTGTTTTTGTTTTTCATTCCTTTTAAACCAGGAACAGAATAACGCTTACCCACTTTTTCATTCGCAATAATTATCATTTCGATTCTCTGTTGATAATCTATGATAAGTGATTTGAAAGATAGATTACGACTAGAACGGATAAGTTCATTCGTATTTTTATCACTTCCTTTTAATTGCCCAACACTAAAACGACAAGATGTTGCCCAATACGGATGCCATCTGTATCTATATCCAACAGTACCCATAATTGAAGTAGCCGCAAGATCTAAATCTGCCAAACTAAAATCTGTTCCGATTCTATTTCTTCCACCAAGATCACCCAAAAATTGAGTTGCACCGAAACCAAAACCAATTTCTTTTTTATTCAATGACCAGTTTCTTTGAGTGTTGAAATTGGAATATTGAGCAGAAATCGTTGTAGTTAATAAAAGTAGTAAAGTTATGAGTTGTAATTTCATTTTATTGATCTATGTATATAATCTTGTGTAAAATTACGACATAATTTACAATACTTTCCAAAAAGTTTACATAATTAACATATTACTATGTTCATCGAGTAAAATATACTTCTGATCGAATATTTAAAAGTATACATCTTCGCAATAACCTGAAATAAAAATAGCACCGAAGGCCCGACTATTTGCCGAGCGCTTCGTTGTATTTTTATCCTAAAAAAGTAAGCTAAGCCGCCGCAGCGTGCATCACTTTAAAGAAAGATTTCAATTTTTCTAAAGCCCTAAAAGTCTTTACCTTAGCATTGTTTTCCTTAATCTCAAGCAATTCTCCCATTTCCTTAAAACTAAGTTTTTCAAAAAACCGCATTTCGATCAAACGTAACTCTGAGGCTCTCAATTTCGAAAGGCATTGTAAAAGGTATTTTTGATCTGATTGATCATGATCAAAATCTACTTGCTCAATTGCTTCAAAAATCTGACAGCTCTCAACATTTACCATTAAATGAGCTTTAGAATCTCTAAAAGATTGATACAATTCGCTTTTCGCAATTCGATATAACCATGCTCCAAAAGGAACACCACGATATTCAAAGCTGCTTAGCTTATTTAAAGCTTTTAGAAATACTTGTGACGTGATATCCAATGCTTGATCTTGATCTGATATCCGCAATTTTATATAACGCAATATCTCTGGATAGTATTTTCGGTACAGAGGTCCGAATTTTTCTGGATTGGCTTTCGCCTCATTAATCCACACCACTTCCTTAGCCAAATTATCTTCGGCTTGGTGGTACATGTTCTTTTGGTTCATGATACAAAGTTTATAGTTTTAGCATAGCCAAGTTATAAAAATTGTTTAACATAAACAAGATAATAAGTTAAATATTCGGCATAAAGTGCATTTTACACGATGAAATACACATTTCAATCAACAAGTGAAGATAAATTATTTGTAACTAGTCATATACGCAGTGTCAGTAAGTGAAGAGAAAAACAATTTCAACTCTACGCGTTCTTTAGCTGAAATACTGAAAGGCTTAATTTTTTTACTTTGATTAATATGACCTTTACCTCCTGCTGCATAATGATTCAATACCTGATCTAGATCCGAAAAACTTCCGTCATGCATATATGGTGCAGTAAGCGCAATATTCCTTAGTGTCGGCACTTTAAACATGCCATTATCAACACTGTCTTCATGAATACGAAACCTTCCTTTATCCAATCCATAATCTAGATACAAACCATTATTTTCGACTACAAAATTGGTAAAATGCGGCGCATTATGACATTCAACACAATACAATTTTTCAGAAAAATTCTTCCATCCTCTTATCGCCGCTGCGCTAATCGCTTTCTTGTTTCCAGTCCTATATTGATCAAAGGGAGAATCCATTGCAATCAGACTTCGCTGAAACGCCCCTAAAGCCCTTGTTAAAACAAATGGATCAAATGATTTTCCAAATATTTTCATAGCTGCGCTTTCATATTCAGGTATAGCTCTCAATTTCTTTATCAAATTGATCATATCCATCCCCATTTCATTGTGCTCTTGTATCGGCACAATTGACTGCATTTCTAATGTTTTTAACTCCCCATCAAACATCAATGTCTTTTGATAACCAACATTGATCAAAGTCGGAGAATTTCGAGTACCTATTCTACCAAACACACCTTTACTTTTAGCTATGCCATCCGTAAAAGCCAATTTGGGAATATGGCAACTAGCACAGGCTATTGTTTCATCTAGACTCAACCTTTTATCAAAGAAAAGCGCCTTACCAAGTGCTATTTTTTCCTCGTTTGAAGGATTATCTTTAGGGTGCAGCACTTCTGCAACGTCTAAACTCGAGGTTACTCCAGTAATTGAGCACCTGCTAGCAACTAGCAAAAAGAGCGAGATACAAAGAAATGTTAGCGCAAAAGGTGCTCTCTTGCTTCTCATTTTAATTATTTAGAACTTTCTGAACGTAGATTAACTCCTTTTCATTTTGTACATTTAGAAAATAAATTCCTGGTCCAACTTGAATTGTTTTAGACCCTGAAAATTCAGTCACATAATCTTCATACACTTTTTTTCCAGCGGCATCAATTAATGAAACCTTTAATTTGGCATTAAGCACATTATCCCACTTGTATTCTATCGCTGATCCTTTTGAAATGCAAGAAAACTCGGAAACCATTTTGTCTTGTATAGCTAAAGAAGCTGTTGGCATATTTTGAAAAACCGGAAACAAATTAATATTTTCCATAACCGTTTCATTCAATCCGAATTCACCATGCAAGTATCCTATTGTTTCAAGTCCCATATTCTTCAACCATTGGTCAATGTGAATAGCTATATGACATGTTTTCGAACCATCTACTTCATTGCGCATTGTTGGAACAACGGTTGAATTGGTATAATTATGATCATCTAACGTGAATATTTCAAAAGTCGTTTCGGGTATTCCATTATTATCAGCATCTACTTTTCCAATTACTCCAAAAAAGAAATAACCGCTTGTCCAACCCCAATGCATTGCGGGTTGCTTATAACTCAATGATTCGTGGCTGTCATAAAGAGAGATATCCAAATGATTTAATGCTAGCGGCACCCCCACTCCAAAATGAATATTTTCAATATTTGTAACTAACTGTGGACCCAAATTGAAATCTGTTTTAGCTGCCGAAACGTACAAAACTGTATCTAAAACTTGTCCCATTGCAGCACCATCATGCTCAAACTGAATTGCACTATAATACAACGCAACATCCGTAACAACAGTGATTTTACCTTCTTGATTTGTGAAATTTTGATTCAAAACAAAAGGCGCATTGTTTGCCATCCAATGAAATTTAAGGTTCACATTAGTTTGAGCAAACAAACTCAATTCGGCAAAAACGATTATTAGTAACAAAGTTTTCTTCATAGTTCAAAGATATAAAATTCTAATCACAAAATTGAACTTTTTATGCGGTGAAACTTGGAATGCCAAACTAGCTTTCAAATAGATGAAAAATTATGCTAAATAATAGAACAAATTGTATATTCGCACAAATATCTTTTATGAAAAATTTTTATGCAATTACTAATACCCTTGGTATAATTTGCTTTTTATCTTCCTGTACCACAAACACACAAAATATGTCCGAAAAGTTCGATGAGAAAACACCAGTTGCCTTAAAAAAAGATACCACATTAGAGTTGCACGGGATTAGTAGAATTGATCCATATTTTTGGATGAATGAACGCGATTCTAAAGAGGTTTTGGATTATATTTCAGAGGAGAACAAATACAGTTCGAGCTATTTTAAGCAGAATAAATCATTAACAGATTTATTACTAGCGGAGTTTGAAAAAAATATTGACCCAAATCAATCTTATGCGCCCGTTGAACTTAATGGCAAAACCTACCAATCTGTTGACAAAGATGGTGAAGATTATTCAACCGTATATGAAATAAAAGGGAATAAGAAAACTGTTTTTATTGATGAAAACGCTTACGCAAAAGGTGCTAGTTTTTATTCGATGGCAAGCTTTGAGCCTTCTCCCAACAATAAACTTGTTGCGTTGATTGAAGATGTGTTAGGTAGAAACAAATGGAGGATCCGATTTAGAGCGCACGGTTCTGAAACATTCCTAACCGATGTAATTGATAATACGTCAGGAAATGCAGTTTGGGCAAATGACAATACTACCATTTTTTATGTGAAAAAGGATCCGAAAACATTAAGAGAGTATCAAGTTTTTTCACATGTACTTGGAACATCCAATGCTGATGATAAATTGATCTTTCAAGAAAATGATGATCTATTTTCAGTCTATATCAATAAGGGAATTTCTGGAGAGTACATTCATATTAATTCACAAAGTTCTACGACAAGTGAAACTTCAATAATCCCAGCAAATCTTCCTAAAAGCAAACTCACCGTTTTCTTCCCTAGAAAAAAAGATCATATTTATGCTGCTGAACATCACCCCACTGGTTGGATAGTATTAACCAATTCTGGAGCATTAAACAACAGAGTTCTTACTTCACCATCCATTGACAAAAACTTGGCAAATTGGAAAGAGTTAATTCCACATAGTAAGGATAATCTTATTGAAAATTTCACGCTCACAAAAGACTATTTAGTGAGTGAAGAACGAAAAAACGGAATGGACAATATTCGGTATATCAAGATAGCTTCGACCGTTTCAACTCCGGAGATTAAATCCGAATTTCTAAATTTCAAAACCAATTGCTATATGTTAAGCATGTTAATTTCTGACAACCTCAACAATAACGAATTAAGGTATTCCTATCAATCGCTGAATGTGCCGTCAAAACAATTTGAAATCAATTTGGACAGTAAAAAGCAAACAACTATTTTTGAAAGAAAAGTCCCTAACCCTAACTTTGACTCAGATAATTATATTTCAAAGCGAATTATGATTAAGGCAACAGATGGTACAGACATTCCAGTTTCAATTGTTTACCGCAAAGATATCGATCTTAAAACTGCTCCACTGATTGAATATGGCTATGGATCATATGGTGTTATTATTCCTCCTAGTTTCTCAGCTACACGTTTAAGTTTATTAGATCGTGGTTTTATCTATGCAATAGCGCACATTCGAGGAGGAAGAGATCTGGGTGAAGATTGGTATCAGAAGGGGAAATGGCTGAACAAAATAAATACTTTTACAGATTTTATTGATGTCGGCAGAGGATTGTCGCTTGCAGGTTATGGAGACCCGAAGAAACAATATGCAAATGGAGGAAGTGCTGGTGGGTTGTTAATGGGTGCAGTTGCAAACATGGCTCCAACGCAATGGAAAGCAATTATTG
>JAYSRU010000176.1:0-33738 GCA_043720875.1 Crocinitomicaceae bacterium | reverse complement strand
CAATCGATAGACAAGGATTTTTCCAAGTTGCACGATAAGCTTAAAAAGTAAAGGCATCAAAAAAGCCATCCGTCAATTTGATGGATGGCTTTTTTGATGATATTCTATTGAGTGTTAAATTAGGAACGCCCCCATTACACCATCTTTTTCGAAAATTTCTACACGTTCTTGCAACGTTGTTGATAATGTCAAGCCAACAAAATCGCATTTAATTGGATACCGTCTATGTTCTCTATCTACTAGTGCAACTGTCTTGACCTTTCTTACGTGCTGCTCTAAAATTTTCATAAGGGCATATTGCATTGTTTTACCAGAATTAATAACATCATCTACTAAAATCACGCATCCATCTTTGGTTTTTTGTAAATCAAAAGTTGTATGGATCGGGTGATTAAGTGGCTCATCTTTATGAAGAATTAATTCAAATACTTCAATAGGTTTATTATATTCTTTTTGAATAATTTTTGCCAAATCCTGTGCAATCGCGATACCATTTCCAGTAATTCCTGCAAAAAACAGTTGTTCTTCCTCAAAAGTATTTTCTAATAACTGATATGCCAAGCGATCAATTTTTTGATTGAGTTGTGTATTCGTAAGAAGAATGGTTTCCATGTAATTTTTTTTTCAAAGATAAAATGAAAATTCGACTTAATTCGGAATAAAGATTCATGAAAACGGTGGGTTAACTTATGAGTTTATGGATCTTTCTAATTTCGTGGAAAACTATTTATAAAAAATAGCAAAAATAGAGAATCTTTACTTTTATCTCCACGATTTTCTAGCTACTTTTGTCCCCCAATAAGAGGAATGTAACTAAAAATAGGAAATGCCGAAAGATAACTCCATTAAATCCGTTCTAATCATTGGTAGCGGGCCAATAGTAATAGGTCAAGCATGCGAATTTGATTATGCAGGTTCTCAAGCAGCACGTTCGTTAAGAGATGAAGGTATTGAGGTGACGCTAATCAATAGCAATCCTGCAACAATTATGACCGATAAGGTTGTAGCGGATAATATCTACCTGAAGCCTTTAGAGCCAGAAAGTATTATAGAAATATTAGCCAAGCACAAAATCGATGCTGTTTTACCTACAATGGGTGGTCAAACTGCTCTAAATCTTGCAATTCAATGCGATGAAATGGGGATTTGGGAAGAGCACGAAGTGAAAATAATTGGAGTTGACATTGCGGCAATTCACATTACCGAGGACAGAGAGTTGTTTCGTAGGTTGATGTTGAAAATTGATATTCCAATGGCTCCTCAAGCAACAGCGAAATCTTTTCTTGAAGGTAAGGAAATAGCACAAGAGTTTGGTTTTCCATTGTGTATTAGACCATCTTTTACTTTAGGTGGGTCTGGGGCGTCTATCGTTTATGATCAGAAAAAATTTGATGATTTATTGAATCGTGGATTACAATTGTCACCGATTCATGAAGTGATGATTGATAAAGCATTACTTGGTTGGAAAGAGTATGAATTGGAATTATTGCGCGACTCCAACGATAATGTAGTTATAATTTGTAGTATCGAAAATTTCGATCCTATGGGAATTCATACGGGCGATTCGATAACTGTTGCTCCGGCAATGACACTTTCTGACACTACTTTTCAGAAGATGCGTGACATGGCAATAAAAATGATGCGATCAATTGGATCATTTGCTGGTGGTTGTAATGTTCAGTTTGCAGTTTCAGATGATGCTAATGAAGATATTATTGCTATTGAAATAAATCCTCGTGTATCGAGATCATCAGCATTGGCTTCAAAAGCTACCGGATATCCTATTGCAAAAATTGCTTCGAAATTGGCAATTGGTTATCATTTAGATGAATTACAAAATCAAATTACAAAAACAACTTCAGCTCTTTTTGAGCCAACATTGGATTATGTAATTGTAAAAATACCGCGTTGGAATTTTAATAAGTTTCCAGGAACTGATCGTAGATTGGGGCTTCAAATGAAATCAGTGGGTGAAGTAATGGGAATAGGAAGGTCTTTCCAAGAAGCATTACAAAAAGCTTGTCAATCGTTAGAAATAAACAGAAATGGTTTAGGTTGCGATGGAAAGGAATTAACCAATCAAGAAGAAATTTTACACTCGTTAGAATTTGCATCATGGAATCGATTGTTTCATGTGTATGATGCAATAAAACTGGGTATTCCTTTCAAAACTATTTGTGATAAAACTCGAATCGATATTTGGTTTTTGAAACAAATTGAAGATTTGATCAAGACTGAGCGTCGCATGGAAAAATTTCATTTGGGAAATATTCCAAAAGAAGTGTTGTTTGAAGCGAAGCAAAAGGGTTATGCAGATAGACAAATTGCACATTTACTGCGCTGTTTAGAGTCTGAAGTACACGAAAAACGCCTGTCTTTCGGTATCAAACGTGTTTTCAAGATGGTTGATACATGTGCAGCAGAATTTGAAGCATTAACCCCTTATTACTATTCTACATTTGAATATGAAAATGAAAGCATAGTTTCGGATAGAAAAAAAGTTGTCGTATTAGGTTCTGGTCCAAACAGAATTGGTCAGGGAATCGAATTCGATTACAGTTGTGTTCATGGTGTTTTAGCTGCGAAAGAATGTGGCTACGAAACAATAATGATCAATTGCAACCCTGAAACCGTATCAACTGATTTTGACACAGCCGATAAGTTGTATTTTGAACCTGTATTCTGGGAACATATTTATGACATTATTATGCATGAAAAACCGGAAGGAGTGATTGTGCAATTGGGAGGTCAAACCGCATTAAAACTAGCAGAAAAATTAGAGCGTTTTGGTATTAAAATTCTTGGAACAAGTTACGAAGCCTTAGATTTAGCCGAAGATAGAGGTCGTTTTTCACAAGTTTTATTAGAAAACAATATTCCTTTTCCAGAATACGGAATTGTTGAAAACGCCGAACAAGCTTTAGTGCTTTCTGATACTTTAGGCTTTCCATTATTGGTGAGACCATCGTATGTTTTGGGAGGCCAAAAAATGAAAATTGTTATCAATAAGGAAGAACTGGAGCATCATGTCGTTGACATTATCAATGAAATGGGCAATAATCAAATTCTGTTGGATCATTTTCTAGGTGGTGCAATCGAAGCTGAAGCAGATGCTATTTGTGATGGAACCGACGTTTACATTATTGGAATAATGCAGCACATTGAGCCAGCAGGAATTCATTCAGGTGACTCTTTTGCTGTTTTACCGCCATATAATTTAGGTGATTTTGTAATGCAACAAATTGAAGATATTACCAAAAAGGTTGCCTTAGCGTTGAAAACGAAAGGATTGATCAATATACAGTTTGCAATTAAGGACGATAAAGTGTATGTGATTGAAGCAAATCCAAGAGCATCTAGAACGGTTCCATTCATTGCAAAAGCATACGATGAACCTTATGTAAACTACGCAACAAAAGTTATGTTGGGTGAAAAAATGGTAAAGGATTTTAACTTTTCTCCAAAAAAGGAAGGGTATGCAATTAAGATTCCTGTCTTTTCTTACGAAAAGTTTCCGGACGTTCAAAAAGAACTTGGTCCAGAGATGAAATCTACCGGCGAAGCAATTCGTTTCATTAAGAACTTGAGAGATCCATTTTTTACTAAAATTTATTCGGAACGTAATCTTTATCTTTCAAAATAATGCTTCAGGCAAGTATTCCGGGGCTTATTAAAACAATTCTTATAATCATAGGAGCCATTGTGGCCATTCGCTTTCTGGGTCAAATGATGAATGCAAAAAGAAATATCGAAGAAGAAAAGGAGCTGCTGAGAAAATCTGAAAAATCAAAAAAGGACGAAGCTCAAGCGCGAAAAGATTTTGGAAAAGTTGAAATTATCAAAAACACGTCAACAGTTAAGCAAAAGCAAGATGATAAGTTTGACGATGCTGAAATTCAGAATTAACTGAATATGTAAATATATTTAGTAGTTTTATACATCACTTTTAACTAAACATGACCATGACACAATTTTTTAAAACCAATTGGATTCATTTTGCTGCAATAACAATCGGATTGATTGCGTGTGCACTATTTTTTTCACCGCAATTTGAAGGGAATGCATTGAAGCAGCATGATATTGAGCAACACAAAAGTGCTTCTCAAGAAATTGCAAAATATAATGATGAAGACAGAGTTATCGGTTGGACGAATAGTATGTTCGGTGGTATGCCAGCAACTCAGATTGGGATGAAGTATGAAGGTAATTTTATTTCTAAAATTAATACAGCATATGTTAAAACCTTTGGTGTTCCAATGGCAATGATGTTGATGTATTTCATTGGTTTTTACATACTTTCGGCCTGTATGAAAATTAATCCTTGGATTGGTATTTTAAGCGCATTGGCTTTTTCATTTTTGAGTTACGATATTATAATTTTACAAGCGGGACATAATACTAAGGCCTTGGCTATTGGCTGGATGGCTCCAGTTTTGGGTGCTTTCTTCATGACCTACCAACGTAACATTATTTGGGGAGCTTTACTATCTGCCCTTTTTATGGCGTTTGAAATGGTTCAAAATCACTTGCAAGTAACTTATTACCTAGGAATTTTATTGTTTTGTGTTGGAGTTGCAGCGTTTATTAATGCATTGATGAAAAAGGCGTTGCCGAGATTCATGAAAGCAACTGCGGCGATAATTGTTGCTTATGGCTTAGCTGCAGGAATAAATTCTACTAATATTCTTTTAACGAATGATTATGGTAAATTAAGTATAAGAGGAGGGAATGATATTAAAGTAGAAGCTGATGGACAATCTAACGCCGCTAATGTTACTACTGGGTTAGATCGTGATTATGTGGTAAATTGGAGTAACGGAATCGGTGAAAGTTTCCAACTCATGTCGCCCTATGTAAAAGGTGGTAACTCTGGTTATATCGGGAATAGTCAGTTTGCTGAACAGGTTTCAAACATGGATTTGACTTCAGAAGAGTTGGCCGCTGCAAACCAAAGTTTTTCATATTGGGGTGAACAACCCGGTGTTTCGGGTCCTGCATATGTTGGAGCAATAACTGTTTTTCTTGCAATTTTAGGACTTATCTTTTTGAAGGGTACATGGAAATGGGGTATTTTTGCTGCAACTGTGCTTACGATAATGCTTTCATGGGGAAAAAATTACATGGGATTAACCAATTTCTTTTTGGATAATGTGCCAGGGTATAATAAGTTCAGAGCAGTTACCATTTTAGTCGTTATAGCAGAATTAACCTTGCCCTTGTTAGCAGCGTTATTGTTAAACGAATTTTACAAGAATAGAGAAATATTTGTTGAAAAACGAAAACTTTTACTTGGAAGTTGCTCAGCTATTTTGTTAGTCGTGTTAGTTGTCAAATTTATGGGAGTAGGAGATTATCTGACTTCAGCAGAAAAAGAATTTTTTACAGCAGAAGGTCGTGAAAAATCAATTTTCAATATCAGATCACAGGTGGATAAAATTCCTGCGGAACAATTGGCGCAACAATATCAATTGGATAAAAATAATCCGCAGCAAATGGAGCAATTTATTAATGCTCAATTGGACATGCAAACGAAGCCTTTAGAAGTTGCTAGAAAAGTAAGAAACGAAATATTTAATGGTAGTTTGAATAATACATTTTTATTGATTTTGGTAAGTGCCGGATTGTTGCTAGCGTCGGTTTTTACGAAAGGATTTAAGCCAATGTATGCTGTTGTTGGTATTGCTGTGATGAATATTGGTGATTTAGCGTTAGTATCGTCAAATTATCTAAATTCATCTGAAGAAGGAGCTGGTTATAAATATTGGTCACCAAAATTGGAGACATTGTATCCGGTACAATCAAATTCCGCAAACGACCAGATTCTTCAAATGGAAGTTGCAACAAACCCGAATCTCGCAAAAGTTGTGGCAGAGGGAGATCGATTGGGTAAGTTAAAGGCAAGTGACTTAGAAGCAAGTGGAATAACTAAAGACAATATTATTAATAGTGTCAAATTCAATCATTTTGCTAGTAAAACAAACTATAGAGTTTGGAATGCAAGTTCAAATTTTAATGGTACAGACGTTTCAATGTTTCATAAATCATTAGGTGGGTATCATGGTGCCAAACTTCGAAATATTCAAAACTTGTTTGACTTCCATTTATCAAAAGGAAACAATGCTGCTTACAACATGATGAATGTGAAATATTTCATTCAGGATGCTGGAAATGGACAAAAATCAGCGCGCTATAATCCAGAGGCTTGTGGAGCTGCCTGGATGGTTAAGAAAATAAATACTTTTGAAACGGCAGATGAAGAAATAAGAGCTTTAGGCTCGGTTTTCGAAATGAAAAACATAGGATCAGGTTCATTTTTTGTAAATAATATGCTGACAACTGCAACCAGTGTTTCTGGTAGCGAAAAACTTCAATATTATAACGGAAAAGACACGGTAACTGTTCCTTTAAGCAATGGTTTGGCAGAAGGAATGAAGATTTATTTTGTAGCGGATACAGCAGGTAAAATGGATTTAGTTCCCGAAAGCACTCTCGTGAATGACGAATTCAAATCATTTAATAAAATGGTAGAGATTATCGTTAAAAGTTCATTCGAACCAAAAACAGAAGCGATGATGTTAGCTAGTTTTGCTAAAAAACTAAGTTCAAAAACGTTTAGTGGAGAAGGAACTGTAAAGATGACTAGTTACGATCCAGAAAAAATACAATATAAAACTTCTTCTAAAGAAAAGCAATTTGTTGTTTTTTCAGAAGTGTATTATCCTAATGGATGGACAGCTACTGTTAATGGAAAAGAGGTTGAAATCTCTAAAGTAGATTACTTATTACGAGGAGTTGAAGTTCCTAGTGGTGACAATGTTGTTGAGTTGAAGTTCGTGACACCTAAGTTGGCAACATTAAATATGGTTTCAAGCTTGGGATGTATCTTGCTTTTCGGATTAATCGGCTTAGCTGGTTTCATGCATTACCGAAAGTCAAAAGCCGCTGAAGTAAAGTAGTTTTCTTTCACCTTAAGTTACGGGTTATGAATGGTATTGTGAAACTAATATTGGTTAGTACGATTTTGCTTGCTTGCACGTACGACAAAGTTCCAAAAAGAAAATACATTACCGAGAATGTAATTCTATTAGTAATAGATGGGCCGCGCTATTCAGAAACTTTTGGCGATAGCTTACATTCAAATATTCCAGAACAATATGCTTTGCTCAAAGAGTGTCTCTTTGTAAATGAGTTTTATAATTTAGGAGAAACATTTACGGTTCCAGGGCATAATGCATTGATTTCTGGTTTTTATGAAAATATTGCCAATAATGGATCCGAATATCCGACACATGAAAGCGTTATAAATTATTGGTTGTTACACACTAGCTTCACTTCCAATGACGCGAGTATAATTGCATCTAAGGACAAGTTACAGGTGTTAGCAGGTAATTCAGTTGAGTTAAACAAAAAGCCATTTACGGATTGTGGTATCAGTGGCTTGGGGTCAGGCTATCGTACCGATTCAATAACGCATCTTCACGTAATGAATAGGCTACAATCTTCCACCCAACGTTGTATGTTGATTAATTATTTGGGTCCGGATGTCAAAGGTCATTTGGGCGATTCTATAGCATATCTTAACGCAATTAAAGAAACGGATTTGTATGTAAAACAAATTTGGAGTTTTATTCAAAGCGATGTAAAGTATAAAGATAAAACTACTTTGATTGTAACAAATGATCACGGTAGACATATAAATGGGGTCAGTAATGGATTCATAAGTCATGGGGATAATTGTTCAGGATGTAGAAGAATTCAGTTACAAATATTTTCACCTGATATACAAAAAGGCACAACATGTTATACAGCTTACGATCAATTAAATATTGCTGCAACGATAGCAGAATTACTTCAGGTTCCAGGGTTTAATAGTGAAAATGGTTTGACTCCAATGACTGCTATTTTCAAATAAATGGATAGGGATTCTTATTGTTTTCCTTACCCAAGGCGCGTATTGACATATTCTTCCACCTTTTCGAAAAATTGATACGGTTGCATGGTTCTCCAATCTTGCTCTTCTAATTGTCCACCGGTAACAAAGTAATGATCAATATGTACAGTATTGAATTCACGTGATACATGCTCGTGAAAATTTACCATCGCTATCCAACCATCTTCTACTTCTTCGAACCATTCTTCGTAATAGCAGTCGTCAGAATAATGAAAGTTTAATACGTTTTCACCAATAAGTATGAATTTATTGATACCTAGTTCAATTAGCGGTTCAACAACTTCGCGTTTGAGTAACATGATGTCATTGGTAATCGCATCATTCCATTCACCTAAAAATTCAAATATTGCAAATCCTTCAGCATAATCTACCATCAATATTTTCATGAACAATGTAGGCGAACCGATATTATCCCACTGAGGATGAATGTAATAGTTGTATATTTTATCTGTATACTGAAACTCAGAGTACACTCTTTCAAAGAAAGGAGATTCAGGATCCTCGGCGGCAACATAATGATTGCGCCATGCAAAATATGGTTCTATGAAATGCATGCGTTATTTTAAAGTTAATTAAGTGCGAAAGTAAATAATTCACGTACTTTTGAGTTCAATTATAACAACTAATTTTTATTATTTTCTGACATGACCAAATTAACATTATTTTTTTCGACGTTATCCCTTCTCTTAGTATTAACTGCGTGTAAGTCTGACTCAAAAGAATCACTTGAATCGGCTTTTGGCTCATTCTTGGCCAGTACCGATAATGTCGCTGTTTTCGGAAGTGTAGATGCGTCCGCCATTTTGGATAAATCAGATATCAAAAATTTTCCGAAAGTTGGTGTGCTTGTAAAAAGTGTGAGTACAAAAGTATTTGGCGCATTTGAACAAAAATCGCCAATTTACATGGCTACAGTAGCTAAAGAAAGTGAGCAAGCGATGTACTTTTTCTTAAAGGTTAAAAACCGAGACAGTGTTAGTGCCTTGTTTCGTGAATATGGTTATTTGGTGGAGAACGGAGGCGACTTTGATTATATGGAAGAAGAAGATGTTACGGTTGGCTTCAACGATCATCAAGCGGTGCTTATCGTGCGTAATAAAAAAATAGATGCTAAAGCATTGCTTACAACTACTTTCGGAAGTATTGCTGCAGGTAAAACTCCAACAGCCAAGGTCGCTGAACTGATCAAAGAGAAAGGTGATATTGTATTCAATACTGCTTTGGGTTACGGTACTTTCTTTGGTGAAAATGGCCTAACAGAAGCAACGGAGGGCATGAAGAAATTACAAGAAATTGCTAAGGATAGTTATTATTCGAGTGCAATAAATTTTGAAAATGGAAAAATGACTTTGAATATAACAGGGTTCTTAACAGACGCGTTGAAGGAAAGAATTCCATTGAAATCAACTGAAATCAAAAATCTGTCTGCAAAATTGGGTACAGGAAATGCTCGTTTTGGTTTTTCGATCAATGCAGATGTAGATAAATTTCAATCTTGGATGACAGATTTCTTTCCTGAAGGTAAAGCGAATACCTTGGATGAGTGGATGGATGGCATCGGAATGTTTATTCCAGGTGTTGATGGATCAAAATATAGCAACATATTGGCAGGAGATATTGCTGTTCTGCTTTGCTTGGAAGGTGAAAGCTATTCGGGCGGCATACCGCAAATAAATGCAAGTGTAGGTTTTGGTAGTCAAGGTGATAAAGTTGCGGAAGCTGCGGCAAGTAGAGCTGTATTAATTGGGGCGTCTAAAATTGGAGAAAATACGTACAGTTACGAAGGTGGCACCTACGCACTAACTTCGAAAGGCGTAAATGGACAAACCGCTGCCGCTTCAGGAAAATTAATTATGCCCAACGGATCTGAGAAATTTGGAACTAGCCCTTTAACAGCATTTTTGAATTTGGAGGGTGTTAATATTGCGAGTTTTGGTTTCGAAAATGCTGCAAAAGTTATTGAGATTGTACGTTATGTTAAAGTAGAAGCTTCTGCAGAAAAAGGAAAAATGGAAGTGGTGGTAAAAGACCCGAATCAAAATATATTGAAACAAGCATTGCTCTATTTTAAGAATGAAATTGTAAGTGAATTGGATAAAAAAGGATTGTAAAACTTACTTTGAACGAATATTCGTTTTGGAATAAAAGAGTAAAGTAAAATACCGCATGATTGCGGTATTTTTTTTGTCCTCAACTAGCTTGTAAAGTTTGAAGGGTTTTCTTGAGATGCAGCTATAGCTCAGGCTAAAGGTTTTTAACGGTTAAAAACGGTTAAAAACGGTTAACTCGGGGACTAAATTTGAATTGAAATTTTCTACCATTTTAAAAAACTAACATTTAAATCTACCGCATTCTTACTCAACGGTAACGCTCCACTTTCAGAAAACTGCCAATGAATAACACGATCATCTTCTAATGCCGTTTCTGGCCGTTGATTATAAGCCGCAATCCAAAAGTCATATTCTAGAAAAGCAGTATTGAATTTGGTTTCAAAGAAATGGAGTGAGGTATAGATGATTGGTTTAACATGAATGCTAGCCTCCACTGTGGTGCACCATATTTCAATGTCTCTTAATAATTGTTTATCTGTTGTTCCTTCAGATTCAACATCAAGAACCGGTGGAAGGTCTCCGATTTTGTAAGTGTAATGGTTTAAGAAATGTTTAGCTTGAAGTTTTGGATTACTACCAGGTGAAAAAAAGTGGTAAGCTCCATGTTTCGGCTTACACGTTAACAGTGCTTCTCTATTGTTCTCCCATTGTGTATCTACGTGAGTTGTCCCTTCAGTCGCTTTTACATAAATGAAATCAACCAGCGTATCGTATTTGTAAATGTTTAGAAACGAGTCCCAATCTATTTCGCCTTGATGGTGCGAAACATCAATTCCAACGCTTTTGAATCCTTCGGGAATATCTTCGGTTAATGAGGTGAATTCTCCTTTCTTTAGCCCGTGATTTGACTGATAATAGACAAGTAATATGACAAGTAGAATTGCCATAGCTAAGAAAATTCCGATTTTTAACCTGCTACCACCTTTTTGCTTACTAAAAGAAAAGATCGTGTTAGATTTTTTACGGGTAATTTTCTTTCCTTGTATACGTTTGGGGATAGGATTGTTTTTCGCCATGTTAAGAATTAATGAAAACAAAAAAGGCTTCTTCGTAATGAAAAAGCCTTTAAAGTATGTTTGTTAAAACTATTTTGCAGCAACGTACATTCTTTTTTCCTTGATACGAGCAGATTTACCTGTTCTCTCACGGAAGTAGAAAATACGAGCACGACGTACAGCTCCTTTTTTGTTAATTGTAATTTTGTCTACAAAAGGTGAGGCCATTGGGAAGATACGTTCAACTCCAACATTACCTGACATTTTACGTACAGTGAAAGTTTCAGTAGCACCAGAACCCTTGCGTTGTAAAACAACACCTTGGAATTGCTGAACACGTTCTTTAGCACCTTCAATAATTTTATATGATACAGTTACAGTATCTCCACTTTTAAACACTGGAAATTCGTTGATAACCGTTAATTCTTTTTGCAATTCGCTAATAAAATCCATCTTTTTCGTATTATTATCCCTTAAATCGGGGTGCAATATTAAGGATTTATTTTCGATAATCACAAATTATTTTCGAAAAATTTGAATAGAAAGTTACATTTGCATTCTTCAGTTCATATTTGATACAAAAATACATGAAATTTATAGAAAACGAACAGCAATACCAAGAAGCTTATCACTTATCTATCAGCGATCCAAGTTCGTTTTGGAATACTATTGCGTCGAGCTTCAATTGGACCAAAAAATATGATTCTGTATGCGTCGAAGATATGGTGAATGCCAATAATCGATGGTTCGACGGGGGACAATTAAATATTTCCGAGAATTGCATTGACCGTCACTTAGTCGAAAATTCGGATAAAATTGCAATTCACTGGGAACCAAACGAGCCAAATGAGGAACATAATAACTTAACTTTTCAAAACCTGCACGATGAAGTTTGCAAGGTAGCGAATGCTTTAATTGCTTTGGGTGTCCAGAAAGGAGATGCTGTTTGTATTTATATGCCAATGGTTCCTGAGTTGCTTTACGCCATGCATGCCTGTGCGAGAATTGGGGCAGTTCACAGTGTTGTTTTTGCTGGATTTAGTGGGCAAAGTTTGGCTATGAGAATAGAAGATTGTAATGCCAAAGTATTGTTGACCGCTGCAACTATTCACAGAGGAAGTAAGGCAATTGATGTGGTTCCATTGATAAAGGAAGCCATGAGTTTAGCGACTAATCTCCGTACCATAGTTGGAATGGATATGGCTGCTGATACAACTGGTGCTTGCTCGATCTTTAATTGGAATTCATTGGTGAGTGGTCAAGCTAAGATTTGTAAACCAACGGTAATGCTGGCTGAAGATCCTCTTTTTATTTTATATACTTCCGGAAGCACAGGCAAGCCCAAAGGTGTTGTGCATACATGTGCAGGATACATGGTTTATGCAGCTTATTCCTTCGCACAAGTTTTCCAAACTAAAAATGACGACGTTTTTTGGTGTACTGCAGATGCAGGTTGGATTACGGGACATTCATATTTTTGCTACGGACCACTTTTGAATGGAACTACAACGATTATGTTTGAAGGGGTGCCAAATTATCCAGAAGCGAATCGTTTTTGGCAAATCATTGAAAAGTATAAGGTTAGCCATTTCTACACTGCGCCTACGGCAATTAGAGCATTGATGGCATGTGGGAATGAATTTCCAGAAAGTTTTGCAATGGAGTCATTGGCCGTCATTGGTTCTGTTGGGGAACCAATCAATCAAGAAGCATTTGAATGGTATGCAAATTTTGTAGGGAAAAACAAATGTGATGTCGTTGATACGTGGTGGCAAACTGAAACGGGTGGAATAATGCTTTCGGCTTTGAAAAATGTAGGAGCTGCGCCAGCGTGTCATGCAGGGCGGCCATTGCCAGGAATTGTTCCTGTTTTACTATCCACCGATGGAAAAATAATTCACGAACCAAATACAGAAGGACTTTTGTGTATCAAAAATTCTTGGCCAAGCATTATTCGCACAACGCATGGTGATCATCAACGCTGTATTGATACTTATTTTAAACCTTTTCACGGTTATTATTTTACAGGTGACGCAGCGAAAATGGACGAACATGGTTTTTTCAGAATTATTGGTCGGGTAGATGATGTGATCAATGTATCCGGTCATAGAATTGGAACCGCAGAGGTAGAAAATGCAATTAACATGCACCTTGATATCGTTGAATCTGCCGTAGTGGGCGTTCCGCATGAAGTGAAAGGGCAATGCATTTATGCGTTTGTGGTATTGCTAGATGGTCACACGCTGGATCATGAAAACATTCAAAATGAAATTAATAAAATAATAGAAGAGCGTATAGGTAAGTTAGCAAAACCAGATTTTGTCCAAATTGTAAGCGCATTGCCTAAAACAAGGTCTGGAAAAATAATGCGACGCATATTAAGAAAAATCGGCGAAAATGATAATTCGAATTTTGGGGACACGAGTACTTTGTTGGATCCTACAGTTGTGGAAGTGATTTGGGAGCAACGTTTGATAAAATAACGAAATATTACGCATCCTAAATACCGTCTAAATTGTGTATCTTGCAGACGAAAATATTAAAATTAATTAGCAATGGCCCATACAGAACCGCATACTCCAAGTAAAAAAAGCAGATTAACCCTGTATATATTTATCGGACTTTTCCTTGGCGTGTTAACCGGAGTTTTGTTGAATAAATATTACGTCAATACGGATAATGCTAATCTAAAAAAGATTGAAGTGCGCACGGTAGAAATACATTCGTTGGTAAAGGAATCAAAAGATACACTCCAAATTGCACGCTATGAAACCAAACTGGAAAAATTGGCCGAAACAAGGACATTTGTTTCCGAAGCTAGAGATACAAAGTTGCAATGGTTTACTGCGTTAAGTGAAAATATTTTTATTCGTTTAATTAAAATGATCGTGGCGCTACTCGTGTTTTCTACTTTAGTAGTTGGCGTAGCAAAACTCGGAGATATTTCTGCTGTGGGTAGAATAGGGGGTAAAACCTTATTATGGTTTCTAACAGCTTCCTTTATTAGTTTATTGGTAGGGATGTTCTTGGTAAATATCTTCGAACCTGGACACGCAATGAATTTACCTTTGCCTGATGTTAACACAGACACAGGAATCAAAAAAGTTGCTTTGTCGTTTAAGGAATTCTTGAACCATGTATTTCCTTCAAGTCCAATTGAAGCCATGGCGAAGAATGAAATTTTGCAGATTGTTGTATTCTCATTGTTTTTTGGTGTGGCATGTGCCGCAATCGGTAAAGCAGTCGAACCCATCGTAAAAGCCTTAGAGCAATTGTCAGAAATCGTGTTAAAAATAACAGGATATGTGATGAAGTTTGCACCTTTCGCGGTTTTCGGAGCAATGGCTGCAATTATCGCTAAGCAAGGTCCAGAAATTTTAGGAACGTATATCGTTTTCATTGGTGAGTTCTATTTTGGTTTATTGATACTTTGGGGAATATTATTTATGGCTGGAGCATTCTTCTTGAAGAAACGAGTTTTCACCTTGTTTAGAAGAATCAAAGATCCAGTATTACTTGCATTCAGTACGGCAAGTAGCGAAGCGGCCTACCCAAAAACTATGTTGGAATTGGAACGTTTCGGCTGTAACAATAAGATCGTGAGTTTTGTGTTACCGCTTGGCTATTCATTCAACTTGGATGGAAGTATGATGTACATGACCTTTGCTTCATTGTTTATTGCACAGAGTTATGGTATCGATCTTTCGTTTACAACTCAAATGAGTATGCTCCTTGTGTTGATGCTGACCAGTAAAGGAATTGCGGGTGTACCGCGTGCTTCATTAGTTGTTATTGCAGGTACGCTTGCTACATTTAACATTCCTGAAGCAGGATTAGCCTTATTGTTAGGAATAGATCCCTTATTAGATATGGGGCGAAGCGCTACCAACGTAGTTGGAAACAGTGTTGCTACTGCCGTAGTTAGTAAGTGGGAAGGTCAGTTAAAAGATTAAGGAAATGAAAACATACACACTAAAACTATTGTTATGCACCTTGCTTTTGGCATTTGGGTGTAGTCAGCGAACTCCAGAAGAGATTGCGACAGATAACGCTGCATGTACGCAATGTGCTTATTTGTTAGCTTCTAAACGATTGAAACTTTATCCGTTTAGCGCTGCTGCGGAAATTCAAATGATTTCTTGGGATGAGACGCTTGATACCATTAATGGTAAATTGAAAAGTCAACAGTTGAGTTTTGAGCAAAAAAATGACACAGTTTGTTATTCGAAATGCAAGGAAATAAAAACATTAGACAAGAAACAAATAGATCAACTTTCATTTTTGATGTATAATATTGGGTTGAAAGATACCACAGCAAAATTACCTGAAAGTGGTTGTTATGCGCCAAGAAATGCAATTGTATTCTTGGATAAACGCGGTAAAATATTAGAATCTATTGAGGTGTGCTTCAATTGTGACCAAGTTCAATACAGCGATAATGTGAGTTTAGGGCAAATGTGCGCGCAGAAAATGGACATTTTGAGGGTGTTATTTCGTCATGTTGGCGTGTTATACGGAACTACGAAAAGAACCTAATGAAATTAAGTTTACTGGTGTTAATGAGTGTAGTTGTTTACGGGTGCACGCAAAAAACTGCTTCGCAACTAAGAGATGAAAACAACGCTTGTGCACAGAACACAAACTTAACGTTCAAACAAAGAATGGATAAATTTCCGTTCAATGTTGCGAAACGAATTCAATTTATTTCAATTACCGGCAGACCTGATACCAATGAATTTGGCGGAATTCATTTGCGCTACGACAAATTTCCGTTCGACAATGATACATTAATAATGGAACGCTTAGATGAGGTTGTCACGCTTTCTAATATTGAAATAGATTCTCTGAGTAACCTGATCTACAATGTGAGTTATGCAGGAGACAAAGTAAAATTTCCGCTAGCTCGATGCTTCGAACCGCACAATGGCATCTTGTTTTTTGATAAGAATAACAAGGTTTTTGAATGTATCCAACTTAGTTTTGAATGCAGTAAATTTAGAACAAAATATAAGAATACAGGACTCGGTGCCTTATGTACTGCTAAAATGGAACGGTTAAAAAAAATGTTCTTGAAACTTGGTATTAAATCAGGAACCAGTTATCGTTAACCTAATTTCTACCTAATTTACAATAGCTCAAAAGTATCCTCAATTCAGACTGGAAGCTAAAATTTTCAAGTGTATAAGTAAAAAAGTACTAAAATCGAGTCATTTTAAAAATTCCCCGAACGCGTTTACTCTTTTAGAAGGGAAAATAAAATTAGATTTTTTTAGGCGAATTAGATTTTTAAATTCATAGCAGACTTTGGTCTGTGAGAATTTGAAAATTGAAGTTTAACGACAAAAAAGCAATTTATAGTTTCCCTTCTCTTTCGGTTTGTCGCATTTGAGAGCTGGTCATACGCGAACCATCATGACTATACCCAGGCTTCCCCCAAACATAATTCCAGCGTTGTTTTGCTGTCAAATCTTTTTGAGTCACGTCTTTACCAATTGCCTTCCACTCATGAAAAATAAGATGAACGGGATTGTCTAGATTTTCGGGATGAACCAATCCGTAACGAATTTCTTCATACTCTTCCTTCGGTAATTCTTTTTGAAATGTGCCGAAGAGTTTATCCCAAATTATTAGAAACATCCCCATGTTTTTGTCTAAATACAATGCGTTACTTGCATGATGTACACGGTGATGTGATGGGGTAACGATAATGTATTCTAAAAATCCAAGTTTACCAACGGCTTGGGTATGCACCAAAATTCCCCAAATTTGAGTAATCGCATAACTCAATAATATGTCTTCTGGTTTAAACCCAAATAGCGGAATGGGGATGAAGAATAAAAAGCGGTACAATGGCTCAAAAGTAGAACTTCTAAAACCTGTGCTCAAGTTGTAATATTCCGACGAGTGATGCGTAACGTGAACTGCCCAAAATAAACGGCAAACGTGATCTGTTCGGTGTAACCAATAATAGCAAAAATCTTCCATTAAAATTATTCCTATCCAGTAGATCCAAGCATATTCAATGGTAAATAACCGGTGGTTGTAGAGGAAAACAAAAATAGGAACGTAAACAAGTCTAAAGCCTAAGTCAATGAGTGAATTACAAATCATCAAAAAGATGTTTTTTGCAGTATCCTTAACGGTATAACGCTCTAGTTTTTGAGCATTACTCACAATGATTTCCGTTAATATGATTACGACATAAAAAGGAGAACTTAGTGCAATAAATAATTCTTCGTTGGTCATCTTACTATTTTAATTCTAAAAGTGCTTTTTTGGTTCCAATTGTTCGGGTGATAAAATCTGAAGCTAGCAAAGGACTCCGTGCTGGTGAATATTCACGCCCGTAGAATATTATTTGAAGGTGTAATTTGTTCCATTTGTCTTTAGGAAAAATTTTCACGGCATCTCGTTCCGTTTCTGTTACATTCTTACCACTTGTAATTCCCCAACGCGTTAACAAACGATGAATGTGCGTGTCTACCGGAAACGCAGGAATATCCCAAATCTGTGCAACCACAACCGATGCCGTTTTATGTCCAACTCCAGGAAATTCTTCCAAAAGTGCCAATTCTTGCGGTACTTCTCCCTGATATTTATCGATTATCATGTGAGAAAGATCATAAATTGCTTGCGATTTTCTAGGCGACAGACCACACGGCCGAATAATTGCTCTAATCTGGGGTACGGTAAGTTTTATCATATCGTACGGGTTGTTGGCCAAAGCGAAAAGCTCAGGAGTAACCAAGTTTACACGTTTGTCTGTACATTGAGCAGAAAGCAAAACCGCGATTAACAAGGTATACGCATCAGTATGATCTAAAGGAACAAGCGTTGTTGGATATAGTTTTTCTAATTCCTCAATTATGTATTTTGCTTTATCCTTTTTTGTCATCTTCGCGTAAGTCCTTTTCTTTAAATCCATTTTTGATAAATACCCAAAATCCTGATCGTCCTGCTTTTGTAAAAATGGTTTGTTTTAGGAACGCAAAGGTAGTTATCTTTTCTTCTTCTTGAATCGGGTCATCGGTCAAAAATTGTGGTTGCATGAAATTGTCAGGAAGTATGTTGGTTTCTGGCTGACCTTGAGGTTCTGTTCGGCTATCTTCCAATTTTCTAAGTAAATCTGCTTTTTCAAATTGCCTTTTGGAAGATTCTATTCTACCTAATTTCTCTTCGAGTAACCCAAGATTGTTGTGCGCAATTGCGTCATCAGGTTCCAATTCAATGGCACGCTGGTAATCTGCAATTCCACCTAATGTATCTCCAAAAATATCTTTCGCATACGCCCGTGAAGCGAAACGGTAACCGTAATTCGGCTGTAAATTGATGGCAGAATCGAAGTCGGCTAAACTGAGTTCTTTGTTTTTGAGGTGCAGGTAAACTACAGCTCTATCGGATAATAACTCGGGGTGCAAACCATTTTCGTTCAATGCATCATTCATGTGTTGCAACGCACTGTCCAAATCACCTAGCTTAAGGTGTTCCAATGCTTTCAAATGACTTTCGTTAATATGCATATTTTCTATTTCAATTCGTTATGTTTGAAGAATGAATCAAACAGTTTTTCCGTATTATTGTCAATTAGTGAATGAAAAAGCATTTTATTACATTGAAAGTGAACAAAAAGTATTTGAAGTTCAGATTGTTGGTAAAAAAACTTTTTACTTCGAGCGTAAAATTACAATTTTACCAGATAGAATTTGGTTAAAAGATGTTATTGATGATCAAATAACCTATCCAAAGATAAAAAAAGAAGTGTGGTTGGAAAAGTTGGCGTTGGTTGGGAGATGATGAATAACTATTGTTTAATCTTCACTTTCTATTAAAATCCGTTAGTTTCTTTCAATTTATTCGATAATAAGTTTACTTTTAACACACCTATATTACCAGAGTGCAACAAAATCATTCAGCAACTTTCAGTAAAGAACTTTATACGAATACTCTTCGGTTAAGGTTAATGCCTCAAGGATTCATCTCGTATTTGTATTTAGAGAATAGCGTCGTTGATGAATTTGAACACCAAAAGAACCACGAGGCAATAGTATCCTTTGTTGAAAATGGTGAAAAATCGCCCATATTAATTGAGTCTGAGAACTTTGTTGACATAACGCCGGCTGCAAGAAATTTAGCCCGTAAATTGGAGTCTATTGTTCCGATTTGTTGCCGAGCAATTGTAATTAAAACACTAGGAGAACGAATTTTAGCAAAAAGTTATATCACGTTTCAAAAACCGGTTATTCCAACGAAAATTTTTGCAAACACTATATTAGCAGAAGAGTGGTTACTGGATCAAAACAAAAAAACTGCATAATAGTTAAATTATGCAGTTTCAGTTTTGTTAGAAGTTAAGTTTTACCTCATTATGTTTAAGTTCCCAGTGTGTGCGTGACGTTTATCGGTCATGGTCTCCTTAAACGATAATGTCCAAACATAAGAACCATCTTGAACCATTTCTCCTCCAAATGTACCATCCCATCCAACAGTCATGTCGCTGGTTTCAAAAACTACTTCTCCCCAACGGTTGAAAATTTGCATTTGGAATCCGAAAGGATCTATTCCAGATGTATAGACTGGCATAAACATGTTGTTCAACTCATCTCCGTCAGGAGTAAATGAATTTGGTATGTAAAATAAAATTACATCAACCACAGTGAATAAATGGCTTACCGAATCTACACACCCATGAACCGTACTAGCCAATAAGGTTACGTTATAACTTGCGTTTGGTGTTGCTGGGAATAAATGAACAACGTTGGTTGATGTTGAGGTTGTGCCATCATCAAAATTCCAATGGTAACTATCTGCTCCAGTAGATCCATTCGTTAATACACATAAAGTATCAAAGATATCTGTAACGGCAGGAGTTAAAGTAAACTCTGCATTTGGAACTGGAAATACTTCAATCAAATCATTCATAGTAACACTAAGGCTACAACCGGCTGAACTTGATGCATTAAAAGTTACATCGTAAACTCCAGCATTTTGATAGGTATAGGTTACCGCGTTACATCCGTTAGATTGTGTTGTTGGTCCAAAGTTCCAAGTACAGTTGTTTGTTCCACCACCCACAGTGGTATTGGTAAAGGTAACCGTTAACGGAGCACAGCCTGAAGTTACACTGGCAGTAAAACTAAGCACTGGTGCAGGGTTGATCACAATATTTACAGTTTGTTGATTTGAACAATTTGGAACTGTACCCGTAGCATCGTATAAGTAAAGCGTAACTGTTGCTGTAATTACATCTCCTGGGTTGTATTGAGTTCCCGTTCCGTTAATTCCGGTATAATATGCTGCATTTCCCGTTAAGTTTGAACCAACGATTGCAGGAAGCGTATATTGTCCGCAATGTGCTTGGTTTCCTAAAGCTGTTATTATTGGAGTTGAAATTGTTGTAACTGTAATTTCAGCTGTATCTGCAGGACAAGCAATATTTCCACTGATTATATATTCAAAAGTATATGAAGCTGCAGGTAGTGTGCTGTAATTCAATACACCAGTTCCAGCGTTGAATTGTCCACTTAGCGGTGAACTTGTCTCTTGCCAAACTCCACCAATCGTTGCACCGTTTAATAGGGTGTTGACATTAACTGTCGCACCAGCAGCTGTACAATAAGATGTAATAGAATCTAAACCTGCGTTTGGAGTACCTGTGACATTGATTGTAAATACAGCAAAGTTTGAGGCACATGGAGCAACTGCAGCTTGTGTATAGTTAAAGGTATAAGCTCCAGTTGTTAAACCACTTGCATTTAATACTCCAGTAAGTGCATTCAACTGCCCACTAGGCGATGCAGTTGTTTCAGACCAAGTACCACCCATGTTTGCATAACGCAATAAGGTATTTAAATCTACAGTAGATCCAAGTGCATTACAAGTTGTGGTTAATGAATCTAATCCAGATGCTGGCTGATAATTTATCGTAATTGTCATCACAGCAAAATCAGGAACACATGCATTTACTAAATACTGGAAAGTATAAACTCCTGGAGGTGTTGTGTTAGTATTAAAGATTCCAGTAGACGGAGTAAACATCATACTATTAAAAGCACTTGTTTCTGACCAAGTTCCTCCTAAATCTGCTCCAACAAGTAATGTATTTAGATTAAGCAAAGTTCCAGAACTATTGCACAATGTCATGGCTGCATCTGCTCCAGCGTTTGCAACCGAAACAATATTTATAGTGTATACAGCTAAGTCGTTCGCGCAAGGTGGAGGACTTACAACATTGTAAGAAAAGGTATACGCTCCATCAGGCAATCCAGTTAAGTCTAGATTTCCGCTTAGAGCAGTGAATTGACCTGTTGCTGTAGATGTTTCAATCCATGTTCCAGTAAGATCGGTTCCTGCAGGAATTAAAGAATTTAAGTTAATCGTTCCAACAGAGTTACAATAAGTACCTACAACGTCAGGTCCAGCTGAAGTTCCACCAGAGAAGTTTAATATTATTTGCTCTACAGCGAAACAATTTAATGCAACGTTAGCGAACATGACATATACAACGTCACCAGAAGCAATGTTAGGAGATCCCCAAAGATTTGACATGTCTGTAGAAGAAGAAGGAACACTGCCGTGGAATGACATTACCGTTCCTGGTGCATTGTTCAAGTCAACGATTGTTAAACTAGCCAATGGAATGTCACCACATAATGGCCCTGGATCAGTTATTTGAATGTCAATACCAGGGTTAACAATAATCGTTTTAATTACAACTAAGGTTAAACAAGGGTTTATTGGTGTTCCAGTAACCGTATAAGTTGTTACAGCATTTGGAAATGCAATTACTGTAGGTCCCGTTGTTGTGTTTAATCCAAGTGCAGGCGACCAAGTCCAAGTGTAATCATTTACGTTAGGACCAGACATGCTAATTGTAGAAGGTGTGTTACCACAAATTGTTGTTTCGTCTACTGTAGGAGCACATACTGATGTAGTGCCTAAAACGGCACCAGGATAATCGAATTCATACAAGTTTGAAAATGCTTCATCAACTTGTGTTGCAGCAAGTATTGTTGCGAATTTGAAGGAAACGGTACCGCCAGCAGCGATTGTTGTTGCTTTGTATGCTAAACTAATAGCCTCATCCATAAACGAAGTCGAACCTAAAGCTGAATTAAATCCAGCGCCATTCCAGATGTCTGATCCAATTCTGTTACTAAATCCTCCGGTTGATACTCTAAAATTTGCTCCAATTCCTGCAAGTCCCATGTATGACGCTTGCGTACCGCCAATGATTGGTTGTGTTGCAGAAACTAATGCTTTCGGACAAGCTCCAGTTGCTTGTGCATCGATTGTATTTTGTGTTGCGTATTCAAAATTCAAAAATACGTTGTTGTCCGGGTCCAAATTTCTGTAGTAATATACGTCATTAAGTGTTGCTCCTGTGTTATTGGTTAAGCTCACTTCAGTAGTATAGAATAATTCGGTTGTAACCATTCTATAAATGATTTTAACGCCAACATTATTTATAGTACCGTTCCATTCAACAGAAATACAATCACCATTTTGAAGGTAATTCGATAATGATCCTGCAATTTCGTTTTGTATACCACCGAACCAACCGTTAGCGTCGTATGCATTGTTTGAATAATTGACCCCATTGATTTCAATTCCAAAACCATTTTCTGGAGTTCCAGGAGTAAAGAAATCACCATCATATGCGGTTCCTGCCCAATTGTTTAATTGTGGATTAGCAACGAATCCGAAAAAAACCAAAGGATCAGTTTGATCACTGCGAGAGTGAGAACCAGCTAAAGTACTTGTTCCTTCAAATCCAGCGTTGTTGATTCCTACTTCAACATTGTTCCCGATTAAATATGCTCCATTGCCATTTAATTGAGCAAAGGAACTCGCGTTTAAAAGTAAAATAAGAGATAAGAATAGTGTTTTTTGAAATTTCATAATTGTGGATATTAATAAGGTGGTGTCGATTAATTACATTTTGATGCTAAATATTCATTCCACCAAGCAACAGTTTGAACTGTTTTGGTACGGTTGCTATTAACTTTTAAGAGTACTGTCTGATGTGCAAAATCCACTCTATAGGACAGGTAATTGTTTGAAATTTTATTAAACGCTTTTTTAGCAGCTGCCTCAGACGTAAAATTTAGCGCGCTAATATTGATAGTATAGAATTTCTTCAATTCCTCATTACCATTTAGTGTAACACAAAACGTGGAGCTAATAGTTGCAGTTCCAATATCCGATGGATTTGGGGTGTTTTGAGAAAATATTGAATTAGAATTGAAGGTAAAAAGTAGTAAGAATAAAAATAAGTTTTTCATAGGATTGGTTTAGTTTATGCATCAATTACGTAAACTTAACGATAATGAATCTCTTAGGTTGCTTTAGTGAACGTGAATTTTTGAATAAAAACATTAACATCTGTTGTTGTTAAAAAAATATAAATCACAATGCGTTAGAATGGATTACGATCATTTTTGTGCGTACATATGATTTTGTAAATTGGATAGTTAGTAAATACTAACAAACACAATCGAATGTGATTATTGAAAGACTGAATTAATGTAATTTACTCTTTGATAAATTTTAGTTGTTCGATTTGTTTGTTGTTTTCGAAGCGTAAAAAATAAATTCCTTTGGAAAGTTCTTGAATCGAAATAACACCACTTTTGACCAGTTGAGTTGCAATCAATTTGCCATCAACGTTTAGTATTGATACAACCGTTTGGTCAGCTAATCCATCAATTGAAATTTGGTCATGAGCCGGATTCGGGTAAAGATTCAATTTAGCATAATTCGTTTTTTTCAAGGTTGCAACAGGCGCATCTGGTTTGCTCCACTGGTAGAAAAATCGCCAAATTTCGAATGCTTCGGTAATGTCATTAACCGGTTGGTATAAGTAAACATGACCCGCGCCATTAAAGCGATACAATTCTAGGGGGCCTGTTGTGTTACACGAATTATATACGAATCTGTCCACTGTGATCGTGTTGCCATCCGATCCAGTATTTGCTAAACGCGTACTATCTGTTGTGGTTGAACAACCGTGAACGTTTCTCCAAAAATTTATCGTTTGCGCAACGAGGGAAAGTGTTGGAAGCGCACTTCCAGCATAGGGAACAGTTGGATCCGCTGTACCGTGTAAATGAATTACAGGAGTTTTATAGCTAGGAACACACGTTGCAATTGTTGAAGTTGCCATTGTTCCAGCCATTGTTCCGATGGCAGCAATTCTATGGTTAATGTTACAAGCCAAATGATGAGACATTATGCTTCCCATCGAAAAACCAGTAACGTAAAAACGACTAGCGTCTGCATTCAAATTGATTAACATTGAATCCATCAATTGATTAACGAAACCTATGTCATCGCTTGTGGAGGCAAATCCAACTCCATTATTCCACGACTGTTGTCCGTTGGTATTTAACGTTCCGTTAGGATAGATCACAATGAAACGAGCAGTATCAGCAATAAAATTGAAGCCCGCAGTTGAGGTTTGCAACGCATCCGAACCTAGCCCGTGAAAGGCAAAAATAACAGGTAACGATTCTGTGCTGGGATTGAAACCTATAGGAAGGTATTGCAAATAATTTCTATTCAATGAACCAACCATCATGTTTTTTGATGTTTGTTGAGAAAGCACAATTGGACTATAAAGTATCGCTAATAAAACTAATTTTTTCATGTTATTGCTATTGACAGATTAATGTATCTAATGTAGGTGAAAATCCTGCCCATACACCAATTGCTCCACCGCTTATGTTGGATTCAATAAATGTTGGAGATGAGAATGGGCTGCCTCCGCTTTGCAATTGTATGTATTTTTTTTCTAAAAATTCAAAGACAGGTCTATCCATAGTAGAAAATTTAACGACCACCGAATCACCTTGCGCATAAAGATATTTTGTATTACTAGGAATGTCGGTCTTGTCTTTGTCTCCTGGGTTTTCGGTTGCAAATTCGAATCCTTTACCATCTACAAATTGATCATCAAAAACGGGGTTATAAACAAAGTTAAATACAGGATCTTTATCGTAGCCATCTGTCCCGTTATTAATTCGTTTTACTTGCCACATATAGGCATCTCCTGTGCCCGCAGGTTCACTGAAAAAAGCCCAAGCGTAACCAAAACCGGGTGTACTGTTTTCACTTTTCCAATAGAGTGAATCGAGTTTTGCTGGACTCAAAATACTAGTGCTTGAGGTATAGGTTTTACCGTCGTATTGAATATTTAAAGAATATGTTTTTCCTACTTGACCAAAAATTGCGGGATTCAAACTGGTATAAGCACACAAATGGTAATCACCTAATTGAGCAACTGGAATTCCAAAAACTTGAGATGCCAGAACTTCCATACCCGCTGGAATATTATCACTACATATTTCGATGAGTTGTACGGATGTGGTGCCATCGCTAACTGTAATTATTGCTCCGCTAATAAATCCTTGTAAATAGGCCTCTAAGCTGGTTGCGGAATAAATATTCTGAGTTTTTGAAAGTAAAATTAACGGGGGCGTTCCGGTTTCAATGGATCCATCAACTACTACTTTTTCCACGTATCCAGGAATATCAACTTTGACTTCTTTTTTGCAAGAGGCCAATGTTAAAGATAAGAGAAGGAAAGCTAAAATTCGAAGTTCCATGTTACAGCAGGGATTATAGGAAAGAGTGAAACTTGTTTTACAGTGAGTTTGAAACTATTGGCAATTAAATCACCTTCTGTGTCAATATATAAAAAGAAAGGGTTAGCGCGACTATACACATTATAAATACTAAAATTCCAATTGTGTCTAAATCGTTTTTTGATTTCTAAATAAGTTCCATCGGCTTGTTTAATTTTTTTCGTTGGTCTGTCATACAAGGTTGCAGAAATATCGAAGCGATGGTAGGGGGCCATTCTTGTAGAATTTCTCCCTGTATATTCATATAAAATTTGCTGTTGATTTACGTACCAACTTGAAGGTAGCGTCATCGTGTTTCCTGTGGCGTACATAAAGTTGGCGCCAAAGGTCCATCTTTCATTTAGTTTGTAACCCGCAACAACCGAAATATCATGTCTTCTATCATATTTTGCAGGGAACCAAGATGCTTGAATTTCGGGAAAAAATCGTTCTGTTTTAGACAAAGTATAGCCTAGCCAACCTGTCAACTTGCCAAAATTCTTTTTAATAAAGAGTTCCAATCCAAAGCTTCTTCCTTTTCCAAATACGAGCAAATTATCAGGGTTGTCGGTAATGTTGTCGGTTGGAACGGCGCCTTGTTTGTATTCGATGAGGTTGTACATTTGTTTGTAATAAACTTCAACAGATGTTTCGATATTGTCCTTTAAGAAATTTCTAAAATAGCCCATTGTTGCTTGCCATCCACGCTGAGGTTTTGCCAAATCTGTGGAAGGAAACCAAATATCTGTAGGCAGTGAAACAGCGCTTAAACTAGCTAAATGTACATATTGATAATTGTAAGAATAACCTGCTTTGAAACTGCTTTTATCTTTAAACATGAAGCGACCTGAGATGCGTGGTTCTAGGCCATGGTAAAATTGAATTATTTCCCCTTTTTTGTAGTTGATCACTTCTGTTCCTTGCCCAACGTCGTTCTTCTTGTAACGCTTGAAGGGGCCAACGAATGCATACGCTGAATACCTTAAACCAACATTAACTTTTATTTTTTCGGTCGCTTCCCACTCATCATTTACATAAAGGGCAGCTTCATGACTATACAACCGTTGAATGTCACCGGGTAAATATTCAATAGTATCTTGTTTAGCAGAAACGCTTGTGGGCGTGAAGATATGATAGGTGTATTGAGCTCCAAATTTTATCTTATGTCGGTTATTGGGTAAATATGTTAAATCTACTTTGCTTCCGTAATCTCGAATTCCACTAGTGAGTTTAAAGACGAATTTATCTTGAGTTGATCCAAATGAAAACAAATAATCGGTTAATGTAACACTAGTATTCATGAAAAGTTTACTCGAAAAGAGGTGGTTCCAGCGCAACGCTGCAATTCCATTTCCCCAAGGCATGTCTACTCTAAAATCGTCTTTCTTGTTGTCGAAAATAAACTTATCCTTACCATAGTAAGAACTGAAAAAGAGTTTGTCTTTTGGACCTAAACGATAATTTATTTTGGCATTGAGGTCATAGAAATAATAATTTGAACCGTAAAAATTTGAGGTTTTAGGGATCGCATATTTAAGAATTGGATCGATGTAGGTACGCCTTCCTGAAACAATAAAAGACCCCTTTCCTTTATTAATTGGACCTTCAACCGTCAGCCGGGATGCTACCACACCTATTCCTCCTTTGATTTGAAATTTTTTGGAGTTTCCTTCATTCATCGCAATTTCGAGAACAGAACTCGTTCTTCCTCCAAAATTAGCTGGCATTCCACCTTTTGTAAGTGTGGCTGTTTTAATGGCGTCTGAATTGAATACGGAAAAAAATCCAAACAGGTGAGAGGCGTTGTATACCAGAGCTTCATCCAATAATACGAGATTTTGATCCGGCCCGCCTCCCCGCACATAAAAACCTTGTCCTCCTTCTCCAGCTTTTTGAACACCGGGCAACATTTGAATCGTTTTGATGATATCAACTTCACCCATAAATGCTGGAAGTGTTTTCAATTGGTCTATTTCTAACTCAATTTGTCCGAGCTGCGTACTGGTTGTGTTTTCGCTTCGTTTTCCGTTGATTACAACATCTTCAATTTCTTTTGATATTTCGAAAATTTCAATTGTGAGCACTTCATTTTTCTGAACATCAATCGTACGAATGTAGGGCACCATTCCACTCGCGGTAATAATAATGGTTCGTTTTCCCGCTGGAACTTGAAGTGAATAGAATCCATACGGATTAGAAACAACTGTTTGGTTTGTGGCAGAGTCTTTTATTCGTGCTCCTGCGATAGATTCACCGTCACTTTTACTCGTTAAAAAGCCACTCACCGTAAATTTGGATTGAGAATAAACTGAATTACAACAAAGTAGCACTAAAAGTAAAAATTGACGCACGAAAAATATTTTCCTCCAAAATTACAAAATTCTATTTGAAGTTAATGTTAATAATATGATGGACGAAGGGTATTTAGGGATGAAGCGATTAACTAGCCTTGAAATTTTCTTGAATCTCAGCAGAATTATCTTTTGTGCTGACGAAAATAGCGTTTCATTTTTTTAAACACTTGATACCATTTTAGAGATTTTCTATATACTATGATTCCCATTGTAAAATGTTCGGAATAGGTTTGAATCTCAACGGGTTCAAGTTCTGTTTGTTTACTATTACTAAATTCTACCGTGTGATGCGTCATGGAATCTGATAGATTTATCGACAGGTATTGAGCATCAAAAAATTCAGTTCGAAAATTGAAATTAAAGTTGGCTGTAAGTAAAGAGTCAGGGATTTTTATTAAGTGTACTTGACTTGAACTTAATATTCTATTCAATGACGGATGATCAAAATTACTCAAGTAAATAGTGCATGCGCTATCCAAATCAGTTGGAAATACGAATTCGACAGTAAAAAAATCTTGAGTTTTGATTTTATTCACAGCAAGCGATTTTGACACCGTAGTTGTATCGGTTTCCTTCACTTGAGCAGATATTGTAAAATGACTTAAGGAAATCAATGATGCAAGACTAAAGTTTTTTATCCAGTTATTTTCT
The DNA here is from genome assembly GCA_043720875.1 of Crocinitomicaceae bacterium. Classification (GTDB taxonomy): domain Bacteria; phylum Bacteroidota; class Bacteroidia; order Flavobacteriales_D; family Crocinitomicaceae; genus JAYSRU01. The sequence continues at coordinate 5,055 of JAYSRU010000176.1, read as the reverse complement.
TGGCTAGAAAGAATGAAATCTTTGTCAAGGGCAGAGGAGTCGATCTTTCCACAAATAGATCCTGGACTGTTTCGAATCATTTTGTGCAAACTAATTGAGTTGTAATTATTCAAATCAAGTATGTTTTTAGCGCACTTTGAACAAAATTTTCCTTTCTCAACAGTTTTCATGGTTCCCCATATTTCATGACAAGGTTCTGAAATAATAAATTGAATTTTTTGCATGATCTTTTTATTTCTTTAAGGATGCACTCGTAACTTAAATTCCATAAAAAAAAACCGCTTGGGAAATTTCCTAAGCGGTTTTTTGAGAGCCATAAAAGCCAATTACTTCTTCAATAACTTGGTGGTTCCTTCGCTATTTTGAAGTGTTACTTGTTTCGTAAATTGACCACCTTCTTTTGTTCTGTAATAGACGGAAACCTTGTCTCCTGGTCGTTTTTTGCCAATTTCTTCTTGTAGTTGGGCAACCGAACTCACCACTTTTGAATCAAGTTTTAAGATGACTGATAAATCTGGAATTCCAGCTTCTTTGCATGCTCCATTTTCAGATGCACTTGCAAGAAAAACTCCATCTGTATTGGGTAAATCGTATTTATCCTTTATTTCTTGTGTAATGTCAACGATTTGAACGCCCATGTATCCACGTTGCACCGTTCCAAAATCAAGAATATCTGTCATTACTTTTTTCACCAAGTTAAACGGAATCGCAAAAGAATAGCCAGAATAACTTCCAGTTTGAGATTGAATGGCCGTGTTTATGCCAATCAATTGGCCGTTTTTATTTACGAGAGCGCCGCCACTATTTCCAGGATTAACCGCAGCATCTGTTTGTATGAATGATTCAATTGGAACATTTCCATTCTTTTTTTCTGAAATTAAACTAATGTTTCTCGCTTTTGCACTTACTATTCCAGCAGTTACTGTAGAGGTTAAATTAAACGGATTACCAACCGCAAGCACCCATTCTCCAACCTTTAAGTCATCCGAATTACCATAAGCAATGGCCGGTAGGTTTTTAGCGTCCACTTTTAATACGGCTAAATCTGTTGAAGGGTCAATTCCAACAACAGTTGCTTTATATTTCCTGTTGTCATTAAGAATGACTTCAACTTCTGTGGCATTTAATATCACGTGATTGTTCGTTATAATATAACCATCTTCGGATAAAATCACTCCACTTCCAGAACCTTCTCCATATTGTTTAAACTCTTTGCTTCCCGTTCCTGGGCCATAAAAGAATTCATAAAAAGGGTCATGACTCACACGCGTAGTCATGGTTTTGGTGGTTACATGCACTACTGCGTTTACAGAGCTTTCCGCGGCAGCAATAAAATCATTACTGGTGGTGGCAACAATTTCATTCGGGTTGTAAGAAACCGCTTTAACAATATTATTGGGGTTGTTTTTCCCAAAAACACGCTCACTCGGACTAGTTGTTAAATAAGAGTAAGCAAAAATTCCAGCAATGGGTAGCATTCCGCCAACAATTCCTAAGCCTAAAGATTTAACTGTTTTGTTCATATTTTTTTGAATTGAAAATTAGTAATTACAAGTATAACGAATGAGTCTAAAAAGTTATATAAATATATGCGTTAAAAGATCTTAAAATAGTAAATAAACATTTATTTTTCTTTCATTCGAGCGGTAATTAAGTTCAATTATTTGATGTGAAAGTGCGTTAAACTATCCCGAGTTGAGTAACTTTATCATTTGGAAGTTAGTATCTTTGCGCTTAAATTAAGCAAAAGGGAAGTATGTTTTTTAATTCACTGCATTTTTTAATTTTCTTACCCATTGTATTTATTCTGTATTGGTTTGCGGTTAAAAACAAATTAACCCCCCAGAATATATTATTGCTTTTGGCTAGCTATTTTTTCTATGCTTGTTGGGATTGGCGCTTTCTTTTTCTTTTAATTTTTTCTACGGTTTTAGATTATTTCACTGGGATAAGAATTGAATCTGCAACGAAATCCGGAACCAAGAAATTTTGGTTTTGGACAAGTATAATCGTAAATCTTGGGTTTTTAGGTGTCTTTAAATATTACAACTTTTTCGCCACATCATTGGATGATGCGTTGTCTTCCATTGGAATTCATATTGACGTTTGGCTGTTGAATGTAATTTTACCTGTCGGGATTTCTTTTTATACGTTTCACGGAGTTTCTTATGTAATTGATATTTATAAAGAACGCATCAAGCCTGAGCGAAATTTTATTGATTACAGCGTTTTCGTGAGTTTTTTCCCATTGCTTGTTGCCGGGCCAATAGAACGAGCAACGCATTTATTGCCACAAATCAAAAAACCAAGAATATTTGATAGCGCAAAAGCCATAGATGGTCTGCGCCAAATCCTTTGGGGTTTAGTAAAAAAAGTGGTTATTGCCGATCAATGTGCTGAGGTTGTAAATCTCGTTTATGGAACTCCGGGCGATTTTAATGGCATCACACATTTGCTTGCAGCAATTTTCTTTAGTTTTCAAATTTATTGTGATTTCTCAGGTTATTCAGATATTGCGTTGGGCGTTGCGCGTTTATTCGGAATCGAGTTGTTAAAAAACTTTTCTTACCCTTATTTCTCTAGAGATATTGCTGAATTTTGGAGAAGGTGGCACATTTCTCTTTCATCTTGGTTTCGAGATTATTTGTATTTCCCATTAGGTGGAAGCAAGGGTGGAATGTGGATGAAAATTAGAAATACGCTCGTGATATTTCTTGTAAGTGGGTTTTGGCATGGTGCTAACTGGACATTTATTGTTTGGGGATTGCTCAATGCTATTTTTATCCTCCCTTCAATAATTTTTAAATCGAATCGAAAAAATTTGGATGTTGTGGCAAACGGGAAAACGCTGCCGTCACTACATGAGTTTTTTGCCATGTTGCTCACGTTTATGCTGAGCACAATGGCTTGGATATTTTTTAGAGCTAAAACCTTGGAAGAAGCATTTGATTATTTCGGTGCCATGTATTCTCATACCATGTTCTCAATGCCCCAAATCACACCCGTTTTTCTTTCTATTCTAATTATTTTATTTGTGTCAATAGAGTGGAGAGGAAGGAGTGATAATTTTGCCATTCAAGCAATAGGTTTAAAATGGCCCAAAGCAATTCGATGGTCGTTTTATCTTTTTTTAGTTATGATGATTGGAGCCCACATTCAAATTGTTGAAACAACATTCATTTATTTTCAATTTTAATCATGAGAAAATTTCTTCGTTCTTGTTTGCTTTTTGGATCATTAACGGTTGTTATTTACATCGTTTTGATTTTCACAACTACCCGTATCACAGGAGCCAAAATTTCTTTTGTTTTGCCAGATACTGTTGATAAGATTGTATTAGGTCATTCGCATCCAGAATGTGCGTTGAATGATTCTATAGTAACAGGACTGGCAAATTTTTCAAACTCTGGTGAGGCCTACTTTTATGCGTACTTTAAATTAAAAAAAATACTTTCAGACAATCAACATATTAAATTTGTTTTTATCGAGTTAAGCAACAAACAGGTCACTAAAAGGACAGACGAATGGATATGGAGTACAAAGTATATTGAAGCACGCTACCCTTCTTATGTTTCATTTATCGATCCGGAAGGTCATAGCCTTTTGTGTGATAAGAATCCTAATGGGTACTTACGTACAACAAATACACTTCTTTCCTTAAACATGAAATTATTGAAAAACCATACTTATGATTACACGCACAAAGTTGGGGGCTTCTTGCATTTGAATAAGAATAAAATTGATTCTTTTTTATTGTTACCACCCAAAATTGAGGAAGCAGAATTGTTTGATCAAAAATCAATTTATAACTTACGCTATCTTGACAAAATTATTCAATACTGTATGAGCAAAAAGGTAACTCCCGTTTTAATTCGTTGTCCGGTTCATCCAAGGTTTGCTGAATTTAAGAATGAAAAAAAATACCAAGCAATTATTCATAGCAGGTATAAAAATGTTGCCTTTTTGGATTTTGTGAAGTTCCGATTACCGAACAAAGAATATGCCGACATGGAACACCTTAATTACATCGGTGCACGTAGATTTTCATTGTTTTTTGATTCAATAATTAAGGATGAATTGTTGACCTATCCGCAGAAACAAAAAATGATCGACGCTAGCATTCAACGTGAACAACATAAATTGTCGCAGCAAGATTGAAAGCTAACTGCGCTGTTGATATATCATAGAATAGAGCGATTTTGTGATTTATGCGAATATAAGTTCAATTATTTAACCCGCTTCAATCATTTAATTCACTACCTTGCAATCTAATCTATACTGACTGAATCATGAGAAAATCAATATTATCTATTCTAACTATCTGGGGGGGGGGTAAGTTACCAATCTATTAATGCGCAAACTGATCCAAATATGTTACCCGCAATTGGAAACGTTGGTATTGGAACGGCAACACCCATCTCAAAATTGGAAGTAATGGGAACCGTTCACATTGATTCTACCTTAAAAGTATCCGATTCATTAAGTGTTACTGGAAATACAAAATTGGGGCAAGATCTAAAAGTGGAGGGAAACCTTTATTTAACCAATTTACCTTCGTATGAATCTTCTACAGGAGTTTTACAACCACTCTATAAAAGTGAAGATGGTGCGGTGTATAAAGGTGAAATGTCGTTGACAAAAGCGGCACTCATTGCATGTAAAACAGATGCCAACGGTGATTTAATGAACCTTCCATTTTGGTTTAGTCATGTTGCAACGGCTTCATTGTACACGGGTTATTGCTCCAATTCAAAAGTTGGAATAGGTAGAGATTTGCCGCGTGTGGCATTGGATGTATTAGGCACAACGAGCACTTCCAAAATGGCACTTGGGCTGGCAGATCCGTTGACCATGACAGGGTCATTTCATCTAAAAGTGAATAATACACCTCAAAAGTTGATGTTGGTTGAAAATGCAACCCGAAAATTATTGCAGTTAGACAATACAGGATTGTTACGTGTGCGTGAAATAATTTTGGATCAACTCGTTTGGGCAGATTACGTCTTTAAACCAAACTATAAATTGCTTTCACTCTATGAAGTAGAAAATTTTATA
>JAYSRU010000175.1:0-33789 GCA_043720875.1 Crocinitomicaceae bacterium | reverse complement strand
TACTTTTTCAAGTGTCGCAGCAGTCTGTCTGTTTCTGCCTAAAAGAATAGAAACTCTTAAAAGCAATTCTTCTAAATCAAATGGTTTTGCCAAATAATCGCTAGCTCCCAATTTTAGACCAGCTACCCGATCTACCGTTGTTCCTTTTGCAGAAAGAAACAATATCGGAATTGCAGAGTTTTTTCTAAACGCTTTGCAAATATCCAATCCGCTCACTTCAGGCAACATAATGTCAAGAATTACCAAATCAAAATTGTCTAATTCTGTTTGTTTTTGTAGCGCAACCTTACCATTTGCAATAAGTTCAACATTAAAATTTTCTAACTCCAAATTCAACTTTAGCATTTCCCCAATGCTATTTTCATCTTCTATTACCAGAATATTTTTCACAGATTTTATAAATTGCAATTACTACAAACTTACAAAATGTCTTTTAACCGGGGTTGCATTGTTGACAAAAACCCGACTTGAATTCATTTATTCGTATATTAGCTACCAATTGCTAAAACAAAATAAAATATTTATGAAAAAAATCGTACTCATTGTAGCGTCCATACTACCAATAACTCAATACTTTGGACAAGCTACATCGTTGGTGCAACTGGACGTTGAACCAAAAATAAAGGTAACAGTTTCTAAGGATGTACCATCCATCGAATTTACTGCACCTAATCGTGAAGCGTTGCGCGCTGAAGATGCCCTAAGAGATCGTCAAGGACAATTTTACCGTATAGGAGTTGCACACTTTACAAATCTTACTACTGAAAATTCTGGTCGTTGGACAACTTTAACAAATGGTATTAAAGTATGGCAATTGATTCTTCGTTCAAAAGATGCAGAAGCTTTGAGTTTTACATTTAATAAATTTGCGCTTTCTTCTGGTGCCCAATTCTGGATGGAAAATAAAAATTTAGCCTATTCAACTGCGATGTACAATCAATCATGCGTTTTGGAAGATGGTCAATTTGGCGTTGATAATGTTTGGGGAGATGACATCGTTCTAAATCTATTACAACCACAAAATGAAAAGCAAAGTGAAATAGCAATATATCGTGTATTCCATGATTATAGATCGACGGGCACACCTTACCCACAGTTAAAATACAATAATTTCTTAGGTTCAGAAGTGTGTGAAGTGAATGCAAACTGTTCGCCAGTTGGTGACACATGGACGGATGAAAACCGTGGTGTAGCAATGATTAATGTAAAAGAAGGTGCAAACCAAGGGTATTGCACTGGTTCGTTAATTAACAATCTTGCAAATGATTGCAAACCCTATTTTTTGACTGCCAACCATTGTGGTCTTGCCTCTAGTGCTGCAGATTTTGCCTTGTGGAGATTTTACTTTCGCTTTGAAGCAGCCGCGTGTACCAACCCAACAACAGTTGGATCTGGCGCAGCGTCTATTCTAGCTAAAAACATTTTAGGTTGCCTAAAAATATCAAGTACAGTTGATGGAGGAAATACCAGTTCAGATTTTCTATTGGTAAAATTAGGGAGTGCAACAAACGAAGCAACTGTTAGTGCTTCTTTACGATCAGCAAGTTTTAGTGCCTATTGGAATGGTTGGGATGCTGCTGCCACTGCAACAGCCGGTGGTGCTGGAATACATCATCCAGCAGGAGATATTAAGAAAATCTCAACGTATACAGGAACACCTGTACAAGCTGGTTGGAACAATGTTTCGTATACTTCACATTGGAGGTTTAGTTGGTCTTCCAACCCAAATGGATGGGGAGTAACTGAAGGTGGATCATCAGGTTCGCCTATGTTTAACAGCACTGGAAAAATAGTTGGAACGTTAACAGGTGGTGGGTCATATTGCACAGCACAAAGTTCACAAGATTACTATGGAAAATTTTCATGGCATTGGAGTAATGCACAAAATGGAAGCACTAATGCGCGCAAACTCCAGCCTTGGTTAGATCCATTGAATACTGGTGTTACTTCTCAAGCAGGTTCTTACAATCCGTGCAATGCTGCTAACTTGTCTGAATCTATTTTTAACTCAATACTAATTTACCCAAATCCAGCGAGTACTGAATTTACGGTTGATTTAACAGGAGAAACAGGATTATTTACACTTGAACTGATTGACTTATCAGGGAAAATTCTTAGTTATCAAACAGCAGAAGGCAATACGCTTTCTAAAGTAAATGTAGATAAATTCGCCAACGGAATTTACAATTTGCGCATTACATCCAACGAAGGAATTGCTGTTAAACAAGTTGTTATAAAATAAATATTGAATAGATTCCCAAATCGACTGTTAAACAAGGTCGATTTGGGTTTTTTATTTTGCGCCTTTAACGTTACTCTTTTAGGATTTTAACAATTTAATGATGTAAGATTAAGATGTTATGAATATATTTTTTACTTTAGCCATACTAAAATAAAAAATATGAAAAAAATTGTACTTATTCTTGGAGTCATTCTTCCGATCGCTGGAATTTTTGGCCAAACAACTTCATTGGTCCATTTGGATGGTGAACCTAAAGTAAAAGTTGGGGTTTCTAGCGAGGTGCCTAGTCTTAAACTTGTAGCTCCTGACCGTGAGGTTTTGCGCGCTGAAGATGAAGCAAGGGACAATCAAGGTAAATTATACCGTTTTGGAATTGCTCATTTCACTAACATTACCACACAAAATTCAGGACATTGGACAGTATTGAACAATGGAATGAAAGTTTGGCAATTAAAATTGAAGTCAAAAGATGCTGAGGCCTTAAGCTTTACTTTTACACAATTTGCATTATCAAATGGAGCACAATTTTGGATTGAAAATAAAAACATTGGGTATTCAACCAAAATGTTTAACCAAGCATGCGTCTTAGAAGATGGGCAATTAATAATTGATTTGGTTTGGGGAGATGATGTTGTTTTAAACTTATTACAACCCGCCAATGAACCATTAAGTGAAATTAATATTAACCGTGTTTTTCACGGTTATAGATCCACAAATACACCTTATAATACAGCAAAATTTCATAATTTCGGAGGATCAGATGCTTGTGAAGTTAATGCAAATGCTACGCCTGTAGGAGATGCTTGGACCGCACAAAATCGTGGGGTGGCTATGATTAATGTTATTGAAGGAGGAAGTCAAGGATATTGTACAGGATCATTAGTGAACAACCTAGCTAATGATTGCAAACCTTACTTTTTAACAGCAAATCATTGCGGTATAACAACTTCAGCTGCTGACTTTGCACTTTGGAAATTTCATTTCAGATTTGAATCTATTGCTGGAACAACTCCTGGAACTGTTGGAACTTTAGCTTCGAACTTTGTAACAGGATGCCTAAAAGTAGCTAGCACAGTTGATGGAGGTGATGCAAGCTCAGATTTTTTATTAGTAAAATTAGGGACAGCAACAAACGAAGCAACAATTATTACCACATTAAAAACTACAGCATTCAGTGCGTATTGGAATGGTTGGGATGCTATCGCTACAATCGGAGCAGGCGGAATAGGATTTCATCATCCTGCTGGAGATATTAAAAAAGTATCGACATATACAGCTACTCCAGTTGGTGCAGGATTCAACAACGTTACCTATACTTCTCATTGGAGATTTAGCTGGACAGCAAATGCAAATGGTTGGGGTGTAACCGAAGGTGGGTCATCTGGTTCACCATTATTCAATAACGCAGGAAAAATCATTGGAACGCTAACAGGTGGATCATCTTATTGCAATGCTCAAAGTGATCCAGATTTATACGGTAAATTTGCATGGCATTGGAGTAACGCACAAAATGGAACCACTAATGCGCGTAAACTTCAACCTTGGTTAGATCCAGCAAACACTGGAGTTACAACAATGGCTGGATCTTACAATCCTTGTGCTGTGATAGTTCCAACGGTACCTGTTGCACAATTTATTGGCACACCAACAACACTAAATACTGGAGGAATTGTTGCATTTAATGACCAAACCTCAGGCGTTCCCAACACATGGGCTTGGGTAATTACACCCGCAACAGGATGGAACTATTCTACGGGAACTGCAGCGAGTCAAAATCCTTCGGTTACATTTACAACTGCTGGTACGTATACGGTTCAACTCACTGCATCTAACGGTTTAGGAAGTGATGTCGAATTGAAAAATGCTTACATTGTGGTAACTGATCCACTTCCAGTAACATGTGTTACACCAAGTGCATTGGGATGGTCTATGGGATTTGAATCTACTGAAGACATGTCAGGTTTAACTACCATTAACGCAAATGGCGATGCAAACCCATGGAGTGTAGTAACTGCAAATGCAACTTTCCCTGCACATTTAGGAACTCAATTTGCTGGTTATCAATACTCAACTCCAAATGCTGCTGATGATTATATAACAACCCCATGCTTTAGTTTTGTTGGAGGCACAAGTTATACTGTTTCCTATTGGTATAAAGCTCAAGAAGCAATATATCCGGAAAAAATGAGCGTTAAACTTGGGACAAATAACAGTCTTGCAAGTAGTTTTACACAAACGATTTTTGACCATCCCTCAATAACAAACATTACATATTTGCAAAAAATCGCAACATTTACGGCACCAAGTACTGGAGATTTCTACATTACTTTTTACTGTTATAGTGCTGCTGATCAATATGTATTGTCGTTGGATGATATCAATATCAAGATAACCGATAATTCAAGTTTAATAGATTCAGACCTTAATTCTGTCGGATTATTTCCAAATCCATCAAATGATGTGTTAAATGTAGATTTAACAAACATCAATGGGACTGTTTCAATTGAAGTAATTGACATGATGGGTAAAGTTATCAAGACTGTTGTTTCGAATGGTTCTTCTATCGAAGCACTTGACGTTAAAAACTTATCTAACGGAACATACAACTTGAAAATTTCTTCTTCAACTGAATCGCTCGTAAATCGATTTGTGAAAAAATAAAAGAAACTACAATTATCGAGAACGACCTTTCATACGTTGAAAGGTCGTTTTTCGTTTAAGTAGAATCCTGACGGCTGCATAACCTAAATGGTTAGTATATTTGTACATTGTTTTCCGATTGAATGATAAAAAAACGTGCTATTGTTTCTGTAACCAATGATTTGTTCACTGATCAAAGAGTGGATAAGGTATGTAATTTTTTAGTAGACCAAGGTCTAAGCGTTACGTTAATCGGAAGAAAACGAAACAATAGCATGCCTTTAGAGACCAGAAGATATGAGACGAAAAGAATGCGTCTGATCTTTCATAAAGGGGCATTGTTTTATGCGAACTATACACTGAGTCTGTTCTGTCGTTTGTTCTTTTCAAAGGTTGATATTTTGGTGAGTAACGATTTAGATACACTTTTGGCCAATCATATGGCGTTGAAATTCAAAAGAAAATGTGAATTAGTTTACGACACGCATGAATATTTTACGGAAGTTCCAGAGCTTCAAAATAGACCCTTCGTGAAAAGCATTTGGGAACGAATTGAAGGAAGAATATTCCCTAAATTAAAGCACGTTTACACCGTAAATACTTCCATCGCTACTCAATATGCTACCAAATACAACAAAAACATAAAAGTGGTTAGAAATGTGGCCAAACACTGGATTCCCCAAAACTTAAAAACAAAAAAAGAGCTCGGAATTCCTGAAGATAAGTTTATTCTTATCGCACAAGGCGCAGGAATTAATATCGACCGCGGTATAGAAGAACTTGTTGAAGCAATGCTACAATTGCCAGAATGTTGCCTTCTCATAGTTGGAGACGGAGATGTAGTTGGGCAATTAAAGGCTCAAGTGAATCAAGCTAAACAAAACAATGTTCTGTTTTTTGAAAAGCGGCCTTACTTGGAAATGATGAATTTTACCTATCATTCTGATTTAGGCTTTTCATTAGACAAAGACACCAATTTGAACTACAGATTTTCGCTCCCCAATAAAATATTCGACTACATACAAGCCAATACGCCGGTATTTGTAAGTGATTTACCAGAAATAAAAAAAGTAGTTTTAACCCATTCAGTTGGGTATATCTCTTCCTCTCATCTACCCAACGATTTGGCAGAAGCCATTGAAGCAATACGTTTGAATCCAGCGCAGTTAATGTTATGGAAATCGAATTGCGTCACTGCTGCTAACATTGAATGTTGGGAACATGAAATAGAAACCTTACGACTAATTTACTCCCCATTAATCTAATAGTGAAAAGAATTCATCTCATATCTTTTGATGTTCCGTTGCCCGCAAATTATGGCGGAGTCATTGATGTGTTTCAACATTTGAAAATGCTTAAAGCATTAAATTATAGTGTGATTCTTCATTGTTTTACCAAGGATAATGCTGTTCCAGATGTATTACGCGAATACTGTGATGAATTGTTTTTATATCCAAGGAAATCTGGAATTTTTCAACAACTTTCTGTCACACCTTATATCGTTAAGACGCGAACACATACAGCATTGCTCACCAATTTATTGAAAGACAATTCACCTATATTTTTTGAAGGAATACATAGTTGTGGACTTTTAGCGCATCCAAAATTAACGGAACGTGTTAAAATTGTTCGAACACATAATATTGAAGCGGATTATTACGCCGCGCTCGCAAAAGGATCAATATCGTTACTCACCAAAATATACTTCAAGTTAGAAGCGCTGCGCCTCAAACAATTTGAAAAAAAACTAAAGGATGCTAGTTACATTTTAGCGGTAACAGAAAAAGATGCTATTCACTTCCGCGTAATAAACAAGAATGCCGTGGTATTGCACAATACCGTTGAAGTAGATTCTTATCTACACGAACGCAACGCAGTAAAAACAGAAATAGTTTTTCATGGAAACTTAAGTGTAGAAGAGAATGCGACGGCCGCACGTTGGATCGCAACTCATATTGCACCCAATATTTCTCAAAATATAATAATTGCTGGAAAAAATCCGAGCAGTGAACTTATTTCATTTCTGCAACAACACTATTGCACTGTTATTCCTTCTCCATCCAATGAAGCGCTTTCAGAAATACTCGCTTCAGCCCAAATTCATTTATTGCCAACTTTTCAAGTAACAGGGGCAAAAAATAAAAACCTTCGGTCACTTTGCGCTGGAGGCTTCTGTTTGGTAAATCAAGCGATGATGGTAAGTACGAACCTTCACGAATTTGTTATTTTTGCAGAAACCCCAGAAGAATTCATTTGTCAAATTCAGAAGCATTTATATGCCGTTCAATCGTATAGATATTTGGATGCCTTAAAGCAGAAAGTTGACACTTCCTCAGGGAGCAAAATATTACAGACCGTCTTTACTGAATTGGGAATTTAACTCGCTACTCTGCTGAAAAAGCCTGAAATGGATCAAAATTATTCATTCCACTTAATTCTCGTATCTTTCCTTCTTCCACTTTCATCACACGCGCAGGAAAATTTTCAAGCATCGTCATATCGTGCGTTGCCATCAAAATAGAGGTGCCTTCTGCAGCAATTGCAAAAAGCAAACGCATTATTTCTTGACTCGTTTCTGTGTCCAAATTTCCTGTAGGTTCATCCGCCAAAATAAGTTGCGGTTTGTTCATTAACGCTCGAGCAATGGAAACTCTCTGCTGTTCTCCTCCAGAAAGTTCGAAAGGCATTCTGGTACCCATATTTTCTAAGCCAACCTGTTTCAAAACTTCAGTTGCCCTTTTTTCGTTAACCTTTTTATCTTTTCCTCCCGTGCATTCTAAAACAAATGTGAGGTTTTTAAATACATTGCGATCAGTCAACAATTGAAAATCTTGAAAAACGATTCCAATTTTGCGACGTAAAAGTGGGATATTTTTCGTCTTTAATATCAATAAATTATCTCCAACAATAGAACCGCTTCCTGATGTTAAAGGTAGTTCACCATAGATCGTTTTGAGTAAACTACTCTTTCCGCTTCCTGTTTTACCAATAAGATACATGAATTCGGACACCCCTAATTCGAGATTGACATCTTGAAGAATAAGCATTTTCTGTTGAAAAATTGAAGCGTTTTTTATAGAAATGATTGCAGACACACCGAAGAAATTTAGTTTATGTAAAGGTGTGTGGAAATAATGGATGAAATACAGTTCTAGATATAAACTCTTAACACCCAACCGTGAAAAACTTTGAAAAACCGTACCCAATCGCATGTATTTTACGTTTACTTTTGCACGTTAAATCAAATCTCTAATGAAATATATTTTCTTCTTTTTCCTACTCTGTATAAATTTTCTAAGTAATGCCCAAGGTACGCTTCAGCAAACATCAGACTATAGTGCATTCTACAGAGCAGAAGCCTTGTACGAAAAAGAACAATACGGGGCGGCTCGTGAAGAGTTCCGAAATTTCATCCGTGGATTTAGCAATACAAACGACCCATTATTCGTTAAAGCGCGCTATTATGAAGGCATTTCCGCTTTAGAATTATATAATAACGATGCGCAAGCAATCATTGAAAACTTCAATAAGGATTATCCCGAAAGCATTTACAAATATGAGATTTATCACCGTTTAGGAAGATTTTATTATCAGAAAAAAGATTGGCATTCAACCATCACCTGGCTTAGTCGCGTTGATCCAAGAAATTTGGATGAAATTTATAGAGACGAATACTATTTCAAAAAAGGATATGCTCATTTTATGGAGCGACAATATCTTGAGGCAAAAAATAATTTTTACGAAATCAAAGACGGAACAAGTCAATATGCGGCGCCTGCTACTTATTACTATTCCCATTTGGCCTATTCAGAAGGTAACTTTACCATTGCCCTTCAAGGATTCGAAAAATTATTAACTGATGACCGCTTCAAAGCCGCTGTACCCTATTACGTATCTAATATTTATTACCAACAAAAAAAATATGACCAAGTGATCCAATTTGGAGATAATATATTGGATTCTGTTTCGGCAACCGATAGACCAGGTTTACAGCGCATTATTGGTGATTCGTATTACCGACTAGGCAAGTATGACGAGGCTATTCCATATTTAGAAGGCTTTACGCGTGAATCTGAAAGTAGTCGTTATGATGATTATCAATTAGGCTTTTGTTATTACAAAACGGGAGAATATGAAAACGCGATTAAATATTTTGATAAAACAGGTCGAATTAAGGATTCATTAGCTCATGTTTCTGCTTATCACATTGCGGATTGTTACCAAAAAATGAAAAATTTACCGTTTGCGCGCAATGCCTTTGAAGTTGCTAGTAAAATGGAATTTGACAAAGTGATTCAAGAAGATGCGATGTACAATTATGCCATTCTTTCGTATCAGTTGGATCTTAATCCATACGATGAAGCAGAAGTGACAATGAATCGATTTTTAGAAAAATATCCAAATTCTAAAAGAAGAGACGATATTTACCACTATTTGATTAACGTGTATACTTCAACAAACAATTTCGAAGAAGCCTTAAAGAATCTTGACAATATCCCTAACAAAGACACAAAATTAAAAACTGCGTACCAGCTTGTGGCCTTCAATTATGGGATTGAAAGTTATCAAAAATCTGATTTCAAGAAAGCAATTAAGAATTTCGAATTAGTTGACAAATATCCAGTTGATCAAGAATTGAATGCCAAAGCAATATTTTGGAGCGCGGATGCTAACTATCAATTAAGAGATTTTACAAAATCGGTAACGGGTTATAAAAAGTTTCTTAGTCTTCCATCTGTAAACCCAGCTTTGCGTCAGGATGCTTATTATAACTTGGGTTACAGCTATTTTAACCAAAAAGAATACACGAAAGCATCTGAGAACTTTAGAAGCTACACAGAGCAAAGTCAGCTTACTAATACTAAAAAGTTAGCAGATGCGCACATGCGTATTGCAGATGCTGCTTATGTTGCCTCTCAAAACGACGCAGCCATAGAACATTATAAAAAAGCCCTAGCGCTTAAATCTGGACAGGAAGACCAGGCGCTCTATTTTATGGCAAAAACTGCAGGTTACACAGGTAAAACCAATGACAAAATCAAGTATTTGAGTGATATAATCAATAACTACAAAAATTCTCGATACATGCTGGTTGCAATTTATGAAACTGGGATGGCTTACCGCTATTTGCAAGAAGACGCAAAAGCGCAGCGCTATTTTGAGCAAATTATAACAGACCATCCAAATCACATCTTAGTGAAAGACGCGCTGATTGAATTAGCGACGATACAACTAAAGCAAAAAGAGTACAACAAGTCTGAGGCTAACTTCAGAAAAGTTCTTACCAACTATAATGCTGAAGGAAGTTCTTGCGAAGTAGCAGTAAACGGTATCAAAGATATTTATACAGCTAAAAAGGAATTGGATAAAATTGATGCTTTAAGACAAGAATATCCTTGTGGAAATATTTCTGACGACGATCAAGAAGATGCTTATTATATGGCTGCTATTGAAATTTATAAAGACAATGGCTACAAAGAAGCAATTATTGAATTTCAAAAATACTTAAGCAAATTTCCGAACGGTCGACGCAAAACAGAAGTTAAAAGCAAAATGGCTAACTGCTATTGGGAAACGAAAGACGAAGCAAGAGCAATCGAGATATATACTGAGATACTTTCTGGGCCTAATTCTGATTATACAGAAAATGCAGCCTTTAGAGTTTCAAAGGTATTGTACAACAAAAAAGACTATGCAGGCGCATTGCCCGTATTTGAAAAACTTGAAAAAGTTTCAGTAACACCAGATGTACTAAATAATACACAAATAGGTATTATGCGTTGTCATGCCTTGTTGGAAAATTGGGAAACTGCAGGCGTATATGCATTAAAAGTATTACTACAATCAAATTTGCGCGCAGATGTTAAGGTTGAAGCGAAATACATTTCAGGTAAAAATCGCTACTACCAAAAGAACTACATTGAATGTAAACCAGACTTTGATTTTGTGATTAAAAATTCTACTACTGCATTTGCTGCAGAATCCCGTTACTTACTGGCTGAAATGTATTTCCGACAAAACGAAAACGCTAAATCGGACGCAGAAATAAGGTTATTGCTTAAAATGAAACCGAGTTATAATTATTGGGTAGCAAAAGGATTAATTCTACAAACAAGAAACCTAATCGTTAAAAATGATTTGGTGCAAGCTGAGTATACCTTAACTTCAGTGAAAGAAAACTATGCAGATCCAGATGATGGAATATTGGATGAAGCGAATGAATTATGGGATGAGCTCATGCAATTGAAAAATACACCCAAAAATTTGAAAGCGCCAGTAGGAACAGACTTAAACATTGAAAATAACTAAGCCATATGAAAATCAAACTAACAATAGCGATAATGGCGATGGTAAACCTAAGTACTTTCGCACAGGGAAATGGAGAAGAAATAAATTTAACCTCAAGTGGCAAACGAATTTTAGAACCGGCTTACCGTATTTCCGAACAACCAAGCTCACCTGATTCAATAAAACCTGCGCAAGTGGTTTCTTACCCCTTATTGAACGTTACTAAGGAAATTCCAATTGTTATTCAAAAAATAACACCTTCAACCATAAAAATGAATGACAAATTAAGTCAACTTTACCGTGGTTATGCCAAGCTTGGAGTGGGTGGTGGAATTGGTGGTGGAATAATGCCAATTGGTGAATTATATTATAATCAAACGAGATCACGCAAATGGTTTTGGGGTGCGAACGCCAAGCATAATAGTGCAACTGGAAATTTAAAGAAATTTGCGCCATCTAGTTATGATAAAACCACAGCTTCGATTCTTGGTGGGTACAATGTTCGAGACTATCGTTTACGTGGAGATATCTTCTACGGTTCACAAGGCTTGCAATATTATGGTTTTGAAGCACCCAAAACGAAAAAAGACAGTATTGCACAGCGCTATACTAATTTTGGAATTAATGGTAGATTTTTATCCGAAGAATTAGACAGTTTGAACCTAAATTTTATCATCGAAGGGGGATATTCACACTTTTCAACACGGAAACAAACTGATCCAATACTAAAACAATGGAGAGCTGAAGAAGATCACGTGGCGCTAAATACACAATGGTGGTATAAAATGGATAACAATACATTTAGAGCTGACTTTAGCATCAATCACAATCAATACAAGTATGGAATTAGAGATTCAGTATTACCAAGTTTAGATAGCGGACTGCTTATTAAAAGCACCGTAATAACTTTACATCCACACATCGTAACGCAAACCAGAGATTTTAGACTAAAGGCGGTACTTGGTTTAAGCTTGAATGTTGACGCAGGAACATTTGCTAAAGCTTACATTTATCCTGTTGCAGAGGTTAAATATTCTTTGTTCAATGACATTTTAGTTCCTTATGTTGGAATTCGTGGTGGATTGAAGCAACATTCTTTTAAGGGCTTAGTTGACATGAATCCATACCTGTTGCCAGGCTCTATTGTACGAAGTGAAAGTAAAACTGCCGAATTGTACGGAGGACTTAAGGGAACCATTTCACGAAGAATCTCTTTCAACCTCAGCGGAAGTTTTTCAATTAACAAAAACAAACCACTATTCGTAACCGATACATTGGTTACTTCGCGTAACAATCAATTTAGGGTAGTTTATGATACTATAAACATCGCAGCTTTTGATGGCTCACTTAGTTATCAGCTGAATGAAAAAATAAAAATTGACGGAATCGTGCAATTATATAGTTATACTGCACGAACAAATATTTATGCCTGGAACTTACCGTCTGTGCGGATCGTTACCCGTGGTAGTTACAATTTATATAATAAGTTTATTATAAACTTAGATGCCACTGTTGAAGCCGGAAGGAAAGCACAAGTTTACAGTGACCTTTCAGGAAGTATTAAGGAAAATGGACAGTTTGCATTGCCATTAGGCACATTTGCAGATATCAACCTAGGATTAGAATATCGTTACAGCAAGCGTGTTTCAGCATTTTTACAACTTAATAATTTGGCAAGCCAGAGCTACAAGCGCTATTTAAATTACCAAGTTATTGGAATTCAGGCATTCGGTGGAATTACTTTTAGATTTTAAAGTATGAGTAATTTTAACTTAAGAACGGCATGTGAAAGTGATATGCCAGCAGTATTAAATCTGATACAAGCATTGGCAACCTATGAAAAAGAGCCTGACGCAGTTATCAACACGGTTGAACAATTAACTGAAGATGGTTTCGGTGTATCAAAAATATTTGATTGTATGGTACTTGAAGATCAACAAGAGGTTATAGGTTTCGCTTTATACTTTACTGGATATTCTACGTGGAAAGGCAAAACACTTTACTTGGAAGATTTTTTAGTAGACGAGCGTTATCGAGGTCAAGGATTAGGTCAATTACTTTTTGACGCCGTAGTTGCCGAAGCCAAAAGAAGAAATGTCAAGCGCATGGATTGGCAAGTTTTAGCATGGAACGAGCCAGCACTAAACTTTTACAAAAAAAATAATGCAAGTCTAGATCCAGAATGGGTAAATGGTAGGCTGTATTTTTAACGCCACTTGCCTATTTAGAATTTTAGCTTTCCAATAATATGTTATGCAATTCATAAAATAAAGATAGATTATCTTTGGAAAGTAGCTTTCATCCATATACATTTGTTACATAAAATTTATATCATGAAAAAAAATCTATTATTTGTATCTCTTTTGATGTCAGGCTTTGCAGCTAATGCACAAACTAGATTAGTTCTTGAGGAGCGTTTTTCTCAAGCAAGCTGTGGGCCATGTGCTTCACAAAACCCTGCCTACACTGCATTAATGGATGCAAATCCTAACAAAGCAGTTTCAATTAAGTACCAAACAAGCTGGCCAGGAGTTGACCCTATGAATGCACAAAACGCTGCAGATCCGGGTGCTCGCGTAACCTACTACAATATTTCTGGAGTTCCAGATTCACGCGAAGATGGTGCAGATGTTGCGATTTCTCAAGGGTCAATTGATGCGCGTTTCGCTGTTCCTTCACCGTACACTTTAGCAATTACACACACTTTTTCTGCAGATTATGATTCAGTATTCGTAACAGCAAATATTACAGCAGTTGCAGCACTTACAGGAACTACATTAAAGTTTCGTTTAGCGATGACTGAAAAGGAAATTACATTTGCTACACCTCCAGGATCAAACGGAGAAACTGTTTTTCACAACGTTGTACGTAAAATGTATCCAGACGCAACAGGTACAGCAATTGCTGCAACTTGGACAATTGGACAAACACAAACGCTTAATTTCAATTTAGCAATTCCTTCATATATTTATGAATTAGGTGAAATTGCATTTGTTGGATTTATTCAAGAAGATGGTGGTACTTCTAAGGAAGTTCACCAAGCAGGTATCTCTCAACCAATTGCTATTGTTAGCGCTGGTAAAGTTACTGCTTTAGCAAACGTTACTCCTTTTTCTTGTGTTGACTTCTTAAATGGTGTTAGTGCTACTTTGAAAAATCAAGGGAACAATGCAATTTCAACTGCAAACGTTTACTACCAAATAGATAACTTAACAGCTATGTCTACACCATATACAGGTGCTGCAATTGCTGTTGGTGGTCAAACTCCTTTTGTTTTGCCTAACATGACAGGTATTGCTGCTGGATCACATACACTTAAAGTATGGATGCAAAACATTAATGGTGTTACAGCAATGAGTCCAGTTGGATTGTATTCTACAACTTTCTCAGTATTTACTGCTGCTGGTTCAGGTACTGCAGTTGCTCAAAACTTCAGTGTTGCAACTTTCCCTTATGCTGGTTATACTGTCACAGGTGCTAACCCTTGGATTCGTTCTACAGCTAACGGTGGTTCTGCTAAATATGATAATTACAACTTACCAGCTGGATCAACTTCGGATATGATGTTGCCTCCAATGGATATGACTGCAAACCCAACTATGACTAATATGACGTTTGATGTTGCTTATATTCAATATGCTGCAGAATTAGATAAATTAGAAGTTAAAGTTTCTACTAACTGTGGATCAACTTGGACAACTTTGTATACTAAGTCAGGCGCTACTTTAGCAACTGGTCCTTTGAGTACAACAGGATTTACTCCAACATTACCTTCACAATGGAGAAACGAAACAGTAAATTTATCATCTGTTGCTTCTTCTAACAAAGTGTTTGTCAAATTTGTTGCTACAAGTGCATATGGAAACAACCTTTATGTAGATAACATTAATATGGCTGCTTCAAGTCTTTCTGACAATGAAGTTTCTACATTACAAGTTTATCCTAATCCAGCTACTGATGTATTGAATGTTAATTTTGATGCTAAAGGTGGTAACTACACAATTACAGTTAATGACTTAACTGGTCGTGTAGCAAGTACTACAGTTATTACAGATGCGAACGGAACACAAGCGATTGCTGTACCTGTTTCAACTCTTGCTAACGGTAACTACTTAGTAACTGTTTCTAACGGAACTTTGGTTTCTACAAAACATGTTACAATCAGCAAGTAATCTTATAAACAAATAGATTTGGAAAAGGCGCCCGTCAATTGACGAGCGCCTTTTTTGATTTAATACAATTTGATTTTAATTTAATGAGACACAAGTATCGCGGTCTAACATGAGAGGAGTTCAGGAAAATAGCACCTCGTCAAGTCCCTTTTGTCCTACCGTTAATTTAGAATTCATATTATTGCACTCGACAATTAACTTATCCTAATCCTTTCCCAAAAATCCTTCGCCAGTTAATTCCCTTTCAACGGCAACCATCTCATCATAGAACTCTTGACCATATGCTCGAATTAGGGGTTCTTTTAAAAAATTAAACACTTTCACATTGAGCTTTGTCCCACAATCACATGCAGGCTTACAAATATCCCATGTGTGAAAATTCAACGCTTCCATGGTTGGAGTTTTTGTAACTCGAATTGGGTATAAATGGCAAGAAATGGGCTTTTTAAATTCAGTAACCCCAGCTCTATACGCATTGTCAATAGCACATTTAGCAATTCCTTGATCGTCATAAACTATAAAGGCACATGCTTCATTCTCCAGCAAGGTAACAGACGCTTCAGTAGCATCTTCCATGTAAAAAACACCATGCTCCTCAACAGCTGCAATTCCCTCAGGAAGCATAAAGGGCTTTATTTTATCCAACTCGCCTTCCAAAATGTCGATTTCCTCCATAGATATCGGAGCTCCACCTGTTCCTTCTATACAGCAGGCTCCTTTACAAGCACTTAAGTCGCATACAAATCGTTTTTCAAACAAATCAAATGAAACAATTTTATCCTGAATTCCAACTAACATAATAATATTTTTTGCGAAGATACTCCATTAAATCAAGGCAAAAACCTATTGGCTGGTAATTTCGTGATTCATCTTTGGGCAAACCAACGTGATATAATGTATTGTATATTGCCCCCTATTGTCTATACTTATTGTGCAACTCAATCAAATGAAAGCTAGAAGACCAGCTGATATTGTTAACTCAATGTGAAACAATTAGGAGAAAATTTTGAAACGCATGCAGGCGCATTGTTTGGGTGTTGGAGAATACAATCCACAAAAAAGCCGTTCCCAAAATTTGAGAACGGCTTTTAAAATTAAAAATGTATTTTACTTCAAGACATTAATGCTTCCAGTAAATTGGTAACGTCTATCCGTGTTAATGTCTTTAAATGTTGACTTCCAATTGTATGTGCCCAGCTCAACAATTTTACCATTGAACGTTCCGTCCCAACCAACAGTAACATCACGTGTTTCCCAAATCACTTGACCCCATCGATTATAAATGATTAATTCGAAATCTGTTGCGTCAATTCCAGCAAGAGAAAATTCCCATTTTTGATTAAACTCATCTCCATCTGGCGTGAAAGAGTTAGGAGCATAAAACAAAATGTCATTGTTAACTATCGCAAGTTTTGTCACGGTATCCTTACATCCATGAATAGTCGTAACGATTAAAGTAACAGGATAATCAGCAATAACACCTTCTGGATACTTTACCCAGAAATTAGTCTCATTGCTAGAGCTAGGAGTAGCGCCAGGAATGCTCCAATTCCAAGAAACAGCGTTGTTGCTGCTAACATCCACCAAGCGAATATCTGTTTCGAAAATAGTAGTTGGGCTTGAACTCATTCCAAAACTAGCATCAGGTATTGCATAACCCTCCACATAATTTGTGAAAGTGCTATCATAAACACATCCATAGATAGAGGTAAGTGTTAATTTAACATCATACAAACCAGGATTCAAATAAACATTAGTTACTGTGTCTCCAAAAGCAGCTAAGGCATCATTACTATCGCCAAAATCCCAAGCAATTGTTGCAATTTCAGTTGAAGGAGAAGTATTCCAGAATTTAAGATCCGTTGGCACACAAGTTCCAGCACCATAAGGTGAAACCTGAAACGTTGTTAAAAAACTAGGTGCAATATCGGCAGGCCAAACAACTGTAGTACACAATGTATCTGCTGGCGAACCACACTGTTCCGTTAAAACCAAGCAATAATTCCCAACTGGTAAAGTTGTTGGAATTGTAATACTATCTTCTGTTCCAACCACTTGGTTATTCAACAACCATGTAAAGATATAAGGTGAACTTCCACCTGTCCCCGTTGCTCCAAGATCAACATCTGCCTCTTCACATATAGTTTGTAAAGGAGATATTGCGTTGATATTCAATGCAGGTGGTTGGCCAATTGTTTGTGTAAATGTCTTAATACAACCATTTGCATCAGTTACCGTAACAATTTGTGCACCTGTTGGTAACGTTGTTGCAGGATTGGTAGTTTGTGTTGTATTGTCCCAAGCGTAAGTATATGGACCCGTTCCGAGCGTAACGTTTACACTTACTATTCCATCAGATCCGCTATTGCAAGTTACATCTGTTGAACTCACTAACGTTATTACCATTCCAGGAATTTCAGTTATTGTTACCGCTGCTGTATCCATACATCCCGCAGGAGTTAGAATAGCAACGTGATAAATGCCTGCAGATAAACCAACCGCAGTTTGTGTTGTTTGTCCGCCACCATCATACCAACTGAAAGTTGTACCTGGAATAACTGGTAAAACAGAAGCTGTTGCCGTACCATTTGCACCTCCAGGACACGAAACTAAAGTCCCTGTCGCAGTTACATTCACTGGATTGTCTAACAGCGTAGTTGTTAATGTTTTTGTACAACCAGATGCATCCGTAATTACACATGTTTTGATGCCAGAACCCAATCCTACCGCTGTGGCAGTTGTTTGCCCACCCGTCCATAAGAATGTAAATGGAGCTGTTCCTTGAGTTGGAACAACAGTTGCCGTACCCACAAGGCTTGAACAAATATCCGGTGTATTGGAAATCGTTCCGTTCACAATAACACGTGTAATAAATGTTGTATCACTAGTTAAAGGTAAATTACCTCCAACACAATTTGGGTTTGAAACTGCATAATTAACAAAGTACCCCGTGGTACCTGAAGGTATGGTTGCCGCGGCTAAGGCAAGTGAACCATTAGGTTGACCGGCGAATGTTTGACCAAGGGTATTATTCCAAGTAACACTGTTTGGAACTACATAGGCAACAAAAGGAATTGTTGCAACTGTGTAAGTTGCTCCTGTTGGCGTAAACTGCTTTCCATCTTGAGAAACGGCCCAAACATTAGGGAAATTTCTGCCAGGCGTAGCCGTTCCTACTGTTCCAGTACTGTTGTGAACCCCTTGTATCGCTGAGCCTGAATTCCATCCTAAACAAGTCGTCATACAATTCAACCCAATATCAATTAATCCAGTTGTTTCATGAAGCACGATTGAAGAAGTAAAAGTTTGAGAAGTACAACTAAACATTGGTACATTTTGCCAAACAATAACACAAATTCTGTTTGGTGCTACGCCTAAGGTTTTTGTAGCGATTACATTTGTTGTAGACATTGCAGGATTTAAATCACACCAAGCGGCCATAATTGTGTTCATTGGATCTGCCGGGCTAGGAATTGGCGCTCCAATAGACCATGGAGACCCCCCACTTGCTTGTGCAATATTAAAACTTATATATCCGTTCGAAGAAACAATAAATTGATTGTACGTATTGCCATAAAATGTGAATGGGAACCCTATGGTTTGAACAGCTGAAAATACATCATCTGTTAAACCAGTAATGTAATTTGGAGTAGGTACAAGCACGCTAGAAGAATCTGCATTTAAATAAGGAATAGCGCCAGCAGGTGGGCACAAATTAATATTTACTGAAACACCAGAACAAACCGTTACATCTGTACCTAAGCAAACGTTAACTTGAGCAGAAAGTCTTGCAGTAAAAATTAAAAAAGTAGAGATTGCTAATAAAAATTTCATAGTAGTCTTAAATAAGTTGTCCTATACGACGCATAACAAAGTGTATAAGTTGCTTTTGATGCACAAAAATAGTTTAAATTTCTTAATTTTGAGGAATCATGAAGGTTAAAACACTTACAATATACGTTAAAGTTCTATTTTTTATTGGAATCTCAGCGAGTTCTTGTGATAGAACTTCCACTTCAAAAACAATAAAAAGGCAAAATGCAGGGATTGAATTGTGTGCAAAAAGTAAATTTTTATCTATACAGAAAATAGCTAATGACTATAGAGTATCTGTGCAGTATGACTCATCTAAACCACCTAGTATATTTTACTTAAGCAAAATAGAGCCAAGTACGTTGGAAGAAGGAGTCAAATTTATAAAGATACCAATAACCAAAATGCTCGCATTATCTAGCTCACACATAGGAATGTTGATTGAATTACATGCCGAGAAATGTGTTGTTGGTATTAGTGGAAAAGCATTTTTGTGCAAGCCCAATATCTTTCAAGAAAATATACCTGAATTCATGGATTTAGGAAACAGTTCCCTAGAAGGCGTGCTTGCAACCAAAGCTCAGTTAATCATGTACAGTGGTTTTGAAACTAAACCATCGTTAATAGAGAAGCTTGAAAGCACAAATATTATTGGAATCCCAAATTATGATTGGCGGGAAGAAACTCCATTGGGTAGAGCCGAGTGGATTAAGCTTTTCGGAGTGCTTTGTGGTAAAGAAGAGCTAGCAATTTCAAATTATACAAAAATGGAACTTCGTTATGTGACACTAAAAAATTCTGTAACAAAAATAAAAAACAAACCCAAAGTGTTTTCTGGAAGTATGATCGGTGACGTTTGGTATAGTCCCGGTGGAAGTAGTTATCTTGCAAAATTATTTGAAGATGCTGGTGCTGATTATGTTTTGAAAAATAATAAAATAAATGCGAGTATCGCAATGACTTTAGAAGAATCTTATATAACGAACAAGACAGTTCCGTTTTGGTTTAATGATATTGCAGCTAGCTCAATGGAATTGAAATCTATTAATATACGTTATTCAAAATTTGAAGCCTTTAAAAAAAGAAATGTCTATAGTAATAAACAGAATTCAAATTGTTATTGGGAACAAAGTTCTTCCCGACCAGATTTAGTATTGGAAGACTTTATTCGTATTTTTCACGGCAATACTACAACAATACAGCCTAATTACTATAATCGCTTACAATGATTAAGGGAAGAGAAGTTAAACTAATCGCCGCATTCAGTATTATTCTGATACTTTTCTTTGCGTTGGATTTGTTTTCAGGAGACATAAAATTAGGTTGGGCAGATATTTTGGCACATGAAACTTCCGTAAACTCAAGCATCTTTTACGATTTTAGACTCCCAAGAGTTTTATGTGCCTTAACAGTAGGGGCGGGATTATCGGTTGCAGGTCTTTTACTTCAAACGTTATTTAATAATCCATTAGCCGGACCATACGTTCTAGGTATTAATTCAGGGTCAAGTTTATTGGTGTCCATTTCTTTAATGATTGGAGGTTCAGCTTTAACGAGTATGGGTGGAGTATTCACGGCTTCCATTCTCGGCGCTTTTGGGTATTCTATTGTCATACTAAGTTTCGCAAAATGGGTTAAGTCAAAAAACACACTTTTACTTGTCGGAGTGATGTTAAGTAGTTTTACAGCTTCAATCATTGGGATAATTCAAAATCAAGCTAGTGCAGAAAGCATAAAGGCTTTTACTATCTGGAGCATGGGATCATTACAAACCGCTTCAAAAAACGAATCTATAGTGATGCTTATCTTGGTATTAATTGTTCTGCTACCCACGTTTTTTCTTGCCAAACAATTAAACATACTAAAAACTGGTGAGTCGAATGCTTTGTCACTTGGATTAAACACAAAAAGACTCCGATTTTGGATTATTGTATCTGCATCTGTTTTAACCGGTGTAGTGACTGCTTATTGTGGTCCGATAGCTTTTGTAGGCTTAGCGGTGCCGAACTTAGTGCGGAAAATTGGTAAATCGAGCAACCATTTTTTTCTAATTATCGCTTGTTTCATCGTTGGGGCCTGTGTGATGTTGATCTGTGATATTATTTTACAGTATTTAAACATGTATTTGCCAATTCCAGTAAATGCGTTAACCGCATTGATTGGTGCGCCTATTGTTATTAGTATTCTTTTGAAAAAATAAGGTAATGTTGAAGTTTAACACTGTAGAAGTCGGTCATAATTCACCTCTATTTTCAATCCCTTCATTGGAATTGGAACCCGGAAAGTGCTATTCAATTATAGCCCCAAACGGTGCAGGAAAGACAACTTTACTATTAACCTTATTGAGGCAATACAATTTGTTGACCGGGGAAATACTTTTGCATAATCAAAACTTGTCGTTATACAATTCCAGCGATTTAGCGAAAGAAATTGGGTTTGTTGCTTCAAGATTTGAGGGATTAGAACACATGACTGTATCGGAATACGTTGCTTTGGGCCGCTCACCGTATACCAATATTTTTGGTTATCTATCTACTGAGGACAATAGCATTATATCAGATTCTATTTCAAAACTTAACCTCACTGAATTTGCGTCAACTGATACTTCCATTTTAAGTGATGGAATGCGTCAATTGTGTGCAATTGCAAAAGTGCTGGCACAAAAAACGCGCATTATTTTGCTGGATGAGCCAACCGCTTTTCTAGATTATGCGAATAAAACAAAAGTTATGAAAATTCTTAAGGAATTAGCAAAAAGTGAAAATGTCATTGTTTTGTTGTCTAGTCATGACATTGAATTAAGCGCTCAATTCGAGTTTGAATTCTTGTTTCTAGACAAGTCCAATTCGAGCTTAGTGCTTGAACATGGGATTTCATATGCGTCGGTTATCGATAGGGTTTTTTAGTTTTCTTAATTCCCCGCCCAATTTTGGCGATCCAAACTTCTAAATTGAATTGCCTCTGAAATATGTTGCGGCTCAATGTTGGTAGAAAATTCTAAATCTGCAATAGTTCTTGAAACCTTTAGAATTCGGTCATACGCACGTGCTGATAATCCCAGAAGATCCATTGCTTTTTTCAATAAATTATTTGATTCTTCAGAAATCACACAAAACTTTCTAAGTTCCTTGCTGTTCATTTGAGCATTGCAATGCACTCCTTTCGCGTTTTTAAATCTATTTTCTTGTACCAAACGGGTTGCTACCACTCGTTTTCTAATGTCTGCACTACCCTCACTTGGTGTATGGTATGCCAATTCTTCAAATGAAACAGGCGTGACTTCAACGTGAATATCTATCCGATCTAACAATGGACCTGAAATTCTATTCAAATATTTTTGAACTACGATAGATCCACAATGGCAATCTTTATCTGGATGATTATAATATCCACATGGACAAGGATTCATTGCGGCTATGAGCATAAAGCTTGCGGGATATTCAATTGTGAATTTTGCACGAGAAATGCTAACGGTTCGGTCTTCCAAAGGCTGTCGCATAACCTCCAAAACTTGACGTTTATATTCAGGCAGTTCATCCAAGAATAATACTCCGTTATGCGCCAATGATATTTCACCCGGTTGCGGATAAGAACCTCCACCTACAAGGGCAACGTCTGAAATTGTATGGTGCGGTTTTCTAAACGGGCGTTGTGTGACTAATCCTAAGTCGTTTTCAATTTTTTTTGCCACACTATGTATCTTGGTTGTTTCTAAAGATTCTTCCATACTCATAGGCGGTAAAATTGTTGGTAGGCGTTTGGCTAACATTGATTTCCCGGATCCAGGAGGTCCAACCAAAATTACATTGTGTCCACCCGAGGCCGCAATTTCAAATGCTCGTTTTATGTTTTGCTGGCCTTTAACATCCCTAAAGTCAACATCATAATTATCCAATTGATTTTGAAACTCAGAGGCTATATCCATTTTTTCAGGCTCCAATTCTATTTCGGCGTTTAGGAACTGTACTACTTGCAGCAAATTATCAACTCCATAAACGTTTAATCCTTCCACGATTGCTCCTTCCTTGGCATTTGCACGCGGAACTATCAAGCCCTTAAACCCTTCTTCCTTTGCTTTTAACGCTATGGGCAAAATACCTTTCATGGGTTGCAATCCTCCATCTAAAGACAATTCTCCTAAAATAATATAGTCTCCAATGTTTTCATTTATTATCTCTTCGTTGGCAGCTAAGATGCCAATTGCAATGGGCAAATCGAATACACTCCCTTCCTTTCTAATATCCGCCGGTGCCATATTCACGGTAATTTCTTTTCCAGGATATTTTAGATTGTTATTCTTTAGTGCAGCCTTGATCCGTTGTTGACTTTCCTTAACGGCAGAATCGGGTAAGCCTACAAGGAAAAAATTAATTCCTATTCCAATATTTACTTCAATAGTGATCGTGGTGGCGTCGATTCCGAAAACCGCACTACCATATGTTTTTACTAACATTTGCTTTAATTTAGATGTTGTTCTTACTCTAAATTAAGTATAATAATTACATTTTGATTGTTTTTACATCAAAAATTTACCGCTTATCTAAACATTTTTGATGTGTCAGTCAAATTTTATACCCATGTAATTTTCCTTCATCATTAATGGACCGATCTCTTCCAAGCTATATATTACTTGCAAGACTAGCTTTTGTTCTATCACGTCAAATGCACCATACTTGTCTTCAGTGCCCACCATAATGTACCGTTCTTTAGATGAAAAATCAGGTGAATCCGTAACATGCGGTAAAATTTGTAAGCCTGTTACGATATCATAAATTCCGTATTTATCAGTTGCATCTGGCATGGCAAAACAATTCGTTCCTTTTATCACGGCCCCATCATCGGATCCTGTGCTTTCCAAAATCAACTTAGACTTAATGAAATAATAGCTTGTTGTTCTTCCATAAAACTTGGCCACAATACCTTCCTCGTCGATTGTGAAGTTGTCGTAGATAAACGGAATAATTAATTTACCGTCAAAATCAATTAACCCAGTTACACCTTCTTGACTGGTGATACCTATTTCGTTCAACTGCAAATAGAAATAGTTTTTACCTATGAATTTCTTAATATTTTTAAAAAACACCGTTTTATTTCGCGCACAAGAATATACCTGACTCGAGTCTATATCACCATATGTGGTAAACTCGGTTACGATTAAGGTATCGTTTGGAAGGATCATTACTTGACTTATTCTCCCCGTGCTCAATGGTCTTATAAGCTTCCATGTGTCTGTGAATAATGCCGATGTAACATATTCTTTATCGTCTACATCATTTTCGAAAGCGATTTGCCAAGATTTGAAATTGTGCTTTATTGGTTCGTTTTTGCCATTAACCACTGAAATTTCGTTGTATGGTTTTATTATGAACGGCGTTGTAAATAATGTGTTTCCTGTTTCGCCGTCAATCCAATTATATATTCGCTTATTGGATTCATCTGCTACAACATTAACACTCTCCAGGTCTTCTTTGAAATGTTTTTCTAAATAGAGGTTTATTTTATTGGTAATATAAGCGATTACTGCTGATGCCTTGATGTCATTAGTTTTATTATCTACCGACGCCAATAAAGAATCACTATGTAAATCATATACTAAGTAGTTACTAGATTCTGATGCCATGATTAACATATTCAGATCATCTGGGAAAGTTTCTAATACATAATTGTCGTTCGATTTTTCCTTCATGTAAACTAAAAACTGCTCTCGGTTTGGAAGAAATAATCCATTTCCTTTTCGTTCATCCATTATGGTATAACAGTTATCGCTGATGTATTCAAAACTTGGGTATTCCCCTTCAAAGAAGTAATTGCGTTTCGTTCCATATATGTTGGGCAACATTGCTGCATGACCGGAATAATCAAAAAATACGGTGTAATCTGTTAACCCCTTTGTTTCATCAAAAATATAATATTCGCTATACGAAACCGTATTCTGAATTGGTCCAGAATTGTTTAGAAACAAATCAAATTCACCATCATTATTGTAAATCAAAAAATAATCATACAATTGCGTAATGTTCGAAACCTCGCTTTTGTAATTTTTAAATTGTAAGAGAGGTTGTTTCGTTTGGTCTAAAATGGTTAATGACACATCTTTCTTGTTTTGGATTGCAAACACATTCCTTGAAGTGCCTTCCCTAAAATTTTCCAAACTTATTTCATTTAGTTCATCGTACTCTATCGGGAAAATTTCTTGCGCTAAGGTATAGTCACTATACATTCCATATTTTAATCCAGCTTTAGTATTGCTTCCTACTACAATATACCCTGGAGTATAGCATAACTTAATTTGCTCAAATTTGTAGGGCAAAAGCAACTTTCCCTTAAAGTCAATAATACTTTGTTTCGCATTTTTTTCAACTACAAAATAGTTTTCGCTAATTGTAACATACCTAGCCTTGTAATTCATTATTGTTTCACCCTTGGTGGTAAAGGTGACCAACTCTTTTGCAGCTCTGTCATAAATGAAGCGATTAGCCGAATTGTAAACTACTGTTTTTAAAGGTTGTTCAATTAGTAGCTTCCCAGCACAATTGTAAATATGGTACCCGTTTTTTCTGCCCATGAATAATGAGTCGGTAAGTTTGTTGATGCGTTCATAAAGACATGGGACGATTATCTCGCCCGAACTCGCGTTAATCAGTCCACTTTTCTTTTTATAGACAACTTCATAAAAGTCGGTTGGAAAATCTCCTTTTAAGGTTATGTATTCAAAAATTAATTGTTTGCTTCCATCCTTGGCAACCATGTCATAATTAACGGTTTTATATAGTGTTTGTACCGTGTCACCATACTTTTCCAAATAGGGTAATTGTATCTCCCTTATTTGGAACTTTTCATTTTCTCTCAGTATAGTAATCTTTGGGTTTCTTAGTTTTGAATAAGAAATATCCATCATTTTTAATTCTTGGGCGCAAATTTTATTTACTACAGTGAGCGCTCCGATGAGAATTGCAAAGTGGGTGATGTATTTCATGTATGTTGTTTCTTTCGTTTTACTTTTCTTCTTTTTCGTTCAGATCCATTTCATAATAACTCGAATCTTTGGCTTTTCCCATGAGGTAAATAACTACGGTGACGTCGAGGTGTTTCGCCTCTTTCGCAAGTTTTTCTTCTAAGTTGGGCAAGTTAGGGTTTAAACAAATATCTCCCATAAAATTGGTCTTAGATAGATCGCCTTTCAACCATCGGCCATCGCGTTTACCCATTTTGTATTCTCCAACTTCATTCAAACTTCCATCATTTTCATAGAATTTCCATATTCCTGTCGGCAAACCATTGGCCATTTTCCCTTCACTTTGAAGCGTTCCATTATCATAATAATTTTTAGCAAAGCCGTTCATTCTATTACCTTTACCATAATCCTTTATAGTCATGAATTGTCGCTTCTCGTAATGATCCGTGTGCGAGCAGTCATATTTTTCATCTTTTTCGATGATGTAACTTAGGTGAACGGTTTCTCCTAAACTATCCAGACACCGGTAAATTCCTTTCGATTTGAAAACCAAATTATTTATCTTAATCAAGGTGTCGAAATAATCAATTTCATACGTGTCTAAACCTTCATAACTTTGATAGCGCCAGCACCCAATCTTCTTATCGTTTTTAATCATTCCTTGGCGGGACATTGTATCGTTTGGATAATATTTTATCATCTCATAAGTTAATCCGTCTTTCTCAATCAAACTTGGACGCCCGTGATACGGTTGAAGCATTTCACTTCCCATCATCCCCTCTTGCGCTAAAAGACTTTCAACACCTTGCCCAATTTCAAACCCATCCGGATAAAAACGAATAGAATCTTTCCAATCATACAAATATTTTACGCTTAACTGGTTCGCTTCATATATTTTTTCTTCGACCGGAAATGAATATTTAAATTTTACATAATGATATTTTTTACCCAGCGTATCATAAGCCTCATAATCATCGATAGGCTGACCATCCAAAAAGAAACCATGTTTTGCAATGCTTCCATTGGGGTGAAATGATCTAGATTCTCCTTGTAGATTCCCGTCTTTGAAATTCAATTCATACAATAATATAGAATCTCTTTTTGGTAGTTTAATCATCGTTCGTACCAATCCGTCCAATTGCCCATAGGCATAAGACATTGTAGTTTTAGTGTACTTTGTTACTTCATACGCAGGTCCAGTAGCATAATCATCCACATAATTAGATTGCTCAGTAATTTCTCCCAACCAATTGTATTGTGTAGAAAGTCCGTTACGTTTGTCGTTTTTGTAATTCGATTTGTACGCCAAGTAACGCACCGGTTTTTCTGGTAAAGTATCCAATGGAATTTCACCATAATATTCATCACTATACTTACTCTTTCTCGGTTTTTCCGCAATACGGTAGGATAAAAATTCACCATCTTTATTTCCCTCAACCAGGTTTGCCGAAATCATAAGTCTACCTTTATGGTCAAATGCAGACCAAACACCCGTTGCCTTACCATTATCATAACTTCCTTTAATTTTGCTATAGCTAGATCCACCTCCATACTCCAAAGCGCTTAAGCTGATCGATAATGGTGAAACAATGGACATTGCGGTAGTTTGAATTGGGTCGTAGCCTTGAACGACATAGCCCAAAGTTGATTTGATGTAAGGATGTAAGCTCGTTTTTTTACCTTTTTTCTCCTCCTTAAAGGCATTATTAACCTTCTTTGTCCATTTTGAATTTGAAGAAATTCGCATTGAAATTTCAGCATTACTTGTCGATAATTTAAAACCTTTCTTTGAGTTTTGAATGATAACTTTTCCCGTAAACGGATTATTCTTAAGCAACAAACTTTTATCATCGGTTATGTCATACATTCTGTACATAACAGAAATTCTTGATTGTGGTAAACTATCTAATTTTGCCTTAACTGAATCTTCAAAGTAAGTATATGCTGAATGATTGCTAACGTCGAATCCACCATTTCCTTGAATTACGTAATCCAAATCACCGAATTTGGTGCTATTTTTAAAGCGAAAATTATTGTAATCTTCCGAAAAAATATAGTCAGACTTTCCTACCGTATCATTAAAAATAGAATATTGTTTCATTGAGAATGATCTGTCTGATGGATCAAAAGATTGCGAGATAATCGGAGAGAAGTTAACTGAGTCTCGAATTTCATACAACAGGGTTTTCTCCGTTAAATGCACTTTTTGCAAAGTATCGAATGCTTCGTATTGAAACATTTTAGAATAGCGTTCGAATGTATACGTAAGTCCCTCAAATTGCTTGGTTTCTCGCTTCATTTCTTCATCATAAGTCAATCGATTACCGAGCAATTCACGCTTAAACAATCCTAAACTGTCATGAATACTATGACTGTATAATTTTGAACCAATGTCAAATATTTTATGTTCGTATTGATTTGAATCTGGAAGAAAATTGATCACAGAAAATGGATTTCCTGTACTATAAAATAACGTATCTTCTTTTAATAGACTACCTGAAGTGAAATCGAAAGAACCTATTTTCTGCCCATTTATGGTGTATTCACTTATTTTTGAATAGGTGGCGTAATAGCCTAAACTATCAATAAATTTATGATTTTTGTCGTTTACCTCTTCAGAATTATATCCATAATCTCCATCATAGTAATCCCGTTCATAGTCAATACCATCCAGCTCATAATTAACGTCATATTCTTCTGACATGCTTCCAGCAGACTCACTGTCGTCAAATTCTTCCGACTCAGCAAAGGCGATTTCTATAAGTTCGCTTCTGTTATAATTCACGTCTACTAAACTATAAAAATCGAATGGGAGTAAACTGTCGTAAACTGTTTCGCCATTATGCGCCTCCATATATTTACCTCTTACTTCATTGTGCAATTCATTTGAGTTCAATACATCCCGAATCATTACGCTTTTGCCTAATGTTTTTACTTTCGGATATTCAACATCTCGTACAAGTTGTTGTTTTGCAACAGGATACCAAGTCTCTGCGATATAAGGACTATATCCATTCATCAACGAGGAGTTATAATATATCTTTTGTAACACGGATAATGAATCCATTGGAGGAAGTAACATGTATTTGCGCCAGTTACCAGATTTTTCATCATCTGTAAAAACCCCTTCTTCAATTATACGACCATGATCTTTGAATTCATAAATACCATCCGTTAAACCATTTTTGTAACTACCATAATGAACCAATGAAGATTTTAATGATTTGATCTGACTTACATGTTTATAGCTCCTTTTATAGTTTGTAAACATGTTTTCAGTTCCTGACTGGTCATGCAACATCCAAATGCCATCTTTTAATCCACTTACAAAGTTGCCCGATTTTAGCGTGTCTCCAAATAAACTAAACCAATAGGCGGCTCCTTCTAATTGATTATTTTTGATTGTAAATTTACCCGCAATCAAATCTTTAGTAACATCAGGATGTTTTGCACCGTAACTAACTTTTTCAAAATATTGTACATAATTTCCGTCTGGAATCGGATCTAAAGAAGGTTCCAAATCATTCCCTATTTCATATGCAACATTTACAAAACAGCGCGGGTTCGCGTCCAAGGCTTTAAGGTCATGTTTTGTGGCATAAGAATATTTCATATCCTCAACATATTGCTTAAATTCATACTCCAATATCTCTTTAGACATACCTTCTACGCTGCCATAATATTCTTCGAAAATTCTACGTTCTTCTTCCTTTGTTGGTTTTAAGGATAAGGTGGGACTAACAAATTTCTTTGACGGGTACACATAAAATGTTTTGCCATCGATGTTTGTTGTGCTAATTTGAGCATCAAACTTTCCATAAAAAAATAGGGAAATAAGAAGAAATGCTAAAGATTTTGTATGCATAGAATTTATAATTAAGTTATTTATAATAGGTAAAAGTCAACGTTAAACGATCTAAAAGTTTCTTTTGTTGTGCAGCATTCACACGAAACAATTTTACTGCTTTTGGTGTTTCATCCTGAGTATAAGTAACTTCTTGAATTTGGTTAAAAATGAAATGCGAATCTATAAAAGTTGAATCAGAATATCCCGTATACAATCCACTTTTCGAATATTGAAAATGCGTTTTGGTGCTATATTCATCCAACGTTTCTTGTATTCCTTTTGGTCTTCCATTTTCCCAATAATCAATCAGCATTACGTTAGATTCAATTACTTTGGTTTCTACTGAATATTGCTTTATTGGTTTTTTAGCTGTTCCCAATACCACAATTTCATTCGACTTTGGCTTTAAAATACTATCCACTGATAAGGCTCCCCAAAATTTCTCCGGATATAACAAATGTTTGAAGATCCCTGTCTGCATATTAACCATGGTGCAGAATCGTTTTTCAGATTTGATCTTCTTGTATATTTCTAACGCGGGTAAAATAAATTCAGCATGATATACTGTATCCAAAATTGGCTTTTGTGACGGTTTTAGATACTTTGCGCAAAATTGGTAGCCCGAATTTTCTTGATTGCCATAATAGACGATTACTTGTTCGGCAATTTCTTTATCGTCATAAAACGAATAAATATGCATGCGTTGTAATTGCCCATCTCTGTTAAAATAGTAAATTCTTTTTTGATACGGTAAATTCATCAGGCCAACACTATCTTTTTCCGTCTTAAAATAACGCAAAGTAATTTGTTGGATTTTTTTTGCTTTGATCCATTTGCTTTGGTACCACAAAGGATAAGAAAGATTATAGAAAAATGCTGGATGAAAATGAAGCGGTGAGAAAAATTGATCTTTAACTTGAGGTTGTAAACTCACCTTTGGACGCAGATTGTCGCTACACGAATACAACTGCAAAGAGGATACACAAATAACAATAAATAAAATTAGTCGTAGCTGCTTCATATTGGGTTTGAAGGTAGATAAAAATTCAATGCAAAATCACTCGTTTCGTATATTTTCAAATGTCTATGAAAACGAGTATACAAAAAAAGTCCTGTTTTAATAAACAGGACTTTTACATTATATTAGTGCGCGCTTATCTAATCTTTCGCGTATCTTTTACATCGTTCAATTTGGTCAGTGCATTGTTAATACCACTTTGAGTATTTCCTTTTGCTTGACCATTTAGTTGTTTTTGTTCAACTTCATAAGTTGCTGTTTTCGGTGCAGCTTTAACGTTATCTACACGGACAACATAAACACCAGATTCTCCAACAATTGGACTTGTCATCATTCCAGCTTTAAGGTTACCAAATAAGAAACCAACTAATTCTGGTTCGTAACCAGCTCCTTGAATTTGAGGATTCGCAAATACTACATCCGCTTTTGCAACCATTGATTTTGAAACCTTCGCTAATGCATCAAATGATTTCGATTTAACACCTGAAGTCATTTGAGCTACAAAACGTTTTGCTTTCTTTGCTTTAATTGCTCCAGCTTTCATTGTTTCATAAACATCTTCGTATGCTGGTACACCCACCTCACGAATAGAAGAAATGATTGCAATAATGTAACGTTTTTCGTCCTTGATAGGTGCATCACAAAGTTGACCAATTTCAGCATTCATGTCATACGCTAGGTTTAAGATTTTGTCTTCTGCCATAATGGTTGTGAACCCTTGTGCTTTTGGAGACTGGTCTTCAATACGTATTGGTCTAGAGAAATATTTTTTCTGCTTTGCAATTGTATCAAACATTGACGCCTTCTTGTATCCATCAGTATACTTATTCAAACGTGCGTTTAACATATATAAAACGTCATTTGCTTCTTGTGCTACTTCAACCAATGTTGTTGGAGAGGCAACAAGCTTAGTTTGTACAACCGCTAAACTTGGTGCAGTCATTTTTCTATCTAATACTTCGATGATATGGAATCCAAAATCTGTTTGTGTTTTTCCAAATTTTCCAACTGGTTCATTCATTGAATATTTAGCAAACTCAGGTACCATTTGTCCATTGTCCATAAACCATTCAATAACTCCACCTTTATCTTTCGATCCTGGATCTCCGGAAAATTGCTTACACAAAGCGTCAAAGTTTCCTTTGTTCAGTACACTTAAAATTGAATCAGACTGTTTTGCTGCTTTTGCAACGGCAACTGGATTTTTTCTTTCAGCAGAAATAAGTATGTGACGAACACGTGCTTCTTTTGTATTAAATCCTAACATTTTTGCAATACAAACACTTTCGCCATTGTTATATGGACCAACTATTTGACCTTTAGCTGCCGTTTTGAAAACAGTATCCATGTAACGCGGATAAGTCATTGCAGGATCTGCACCTTCTGTACCTTCAACACGGTAGAAATTTGCTTTACTGCTGTAGTTTTTAACATCACTATTCGTCATTACGAAAGCTGAGTCATCTATACTTGCAGCAAAATCCATTTTGATTTTTGCCGATTTTTCATTAAACAAACTACTATCTGCTTTCGAAGGTAAAATTTGAATGTCAAAATAATGAATATCTCTTCCACCTTTCGCTTCATATTTCTTTTCAGTTTTATGCTCTTCATAAAATGCTTTAACCTCAGTATCTGTAATTTTCATCTCCTCGTCTGTTAAACGTGAAAAGGCATTCATTACATAGCTAACAGATTTTGTGGTCTTTTGAGCCATATATTCTTCTTTCGCTTCAAGTTGTGTTGTGTAAGCTCCCAATTGCATTAATTGGTAATACTTTTCTGTACGACGGAATTCAATCCGTTGCGATTTTTCAAGCATCCATTCTTGCTTGCGTTGCACTGAAGTATCGTTATCTTTTTGCTTCAACACATCAAACAATAAATCTGGATTGTATTTACCTGTTGTTGAATCAATAAATTGCTTTTCTAACTCAGGATTAACAACAAAACCGTTTTTTCCTGCAATTTGATCATACATTTCAGCTTCTTTCACTTCGATTCCTAATGCTTCAAACTCTTTATCCAACATCAAACGCTCTGTAGTTTGTTGCCAAGCTCTGTCTGCAGAATTTTGACGATCACGATCCGTGTATTCTCTACCTTGCTGTTGTGCTTGTGTAGCGTCATTACGTTCTTGCAACGACTGATAATATTGGTATAACTGTGGATTTACTGGTTCACCATCAACGGTACCAATACCTCCTCCAGGGTTAACTGGTCCACCTTTTAAATAATCTCCTAGAATGAATGCAACCAAAGCCAAGCCAACAAATGCGACTAAAACCCATGATTTTTCTCTAATTTTTCCAATAATTGCCAT
Organism: Crocinitomicaceae bacterium; assembly: GCA_043720875.1. Taxonomy (GTDB): domain Bacteria; phylum Bacteroidota; class Bacteroidia; order Flavobacteriales_D; family Crocinitomicaceae; genus JAYSRU01. Next base: position 491 of record JAYSRU010000175.1, on the reverse strand, counting down.
TGCGTATCTTATAAATTCAAGTGGCGAAGATAACTACCACAAATCAAAAAAGAAAGCACTAATGCAAAACAGCATGAAAAAAGGTGAATTTTAGCATTTCTTTCCTACTAAAATCGAAAGATTCTGACCCTTTTGGTGAGTTTTTTAAGCCAATAGAATTAGGACTTTTTTACCACGTCAAAACCAATATCTTTTCTGTAATAACCATTATCGAAACTAATCTTTTCTGCACTTCTATACGAGCGTTCAAGCGCAATTTCAAGATTTTTACCAAACGATGTTACCGCTAACACTCTTCCGCCAGCTGTGATCACCTCAGGACCGTCTCCAATTGTACCCGCATGAAACACTAAACTTTCAGCCACTGTATTTATTCCATACACTACTTTTCCTGTTTCGTATTTTTCAGGATAACCTCCAGAAACCATCATTACCGCCGCAACACTGCGATCGTCAAACTGAACATCTCTTTCAGAAAGTGTATTACTTGC
>JAYSRU010000174.1:0-3872 GCA_043720875.1 Crocinitomicaceae bacterium | reverse complement strand
TCCTGGTGTTCAGCATGAAAGCGTTTGATGTCAGCGCTATCCCGCGTGACCAGCGTCGGGCCGATGAACTGCGGGAGGTTTTTATGTAGATAATTTTGAATATACAGTTACTCCGTATGTTCCTGCTGCATTTGATGCTGCAATTACTTTAGTTAATAATGTAGGAGCAGAAATTGCAACCTTGTCAAATGGCGCAACTGCAACAGTTCGTAATGTTGGTAATACCGTAATTACAGCATACACCATTAATTATACGTACAACGGAATCACTATTCCTCAAGTAATTACGGGTCAAAATTTAGCATTGTTAGCTTCGGCTAGTCATACCGCACCTTCAAACATAATATTGATTGCAGGTTCTAATCCGTTGGTTGTGACTTTAGTTTCTATCAATGGACTAGCATTGGATGATGTTGCTTTGAATAATTCAAAAACACTTATGATTAACCCAATTGTTCCGGCAGCTGGTAAAGTTGTTTTAGGTGAAGAAGGTACAGGTACTTGGTGCCAGTATTGCCCTAGAGGAGCGGTGTTCATGGAAAAATTTACAACTGATTTTGACAATTTGTTTGCGGGTGTAGCTGTGCACAATGGTTCTAGCGATCCAATGTTAGTTCCTGCTTATGATTCAGGATTAGCGCCATTGCTACCAGGTTTTCCTTCTATGTTAGTAGATAGAGGAACTGCAAGTGATCCTTCGACGAAGGAAACAGAAATCATTTCACAATTGTTAGTTGCTCCGAAAGGAACATTTGAAATTGGTGCAATTTTTACAAGTGCAACAAGAGAGTTAAAAGTATCAGTTACTACAACTTTTAATACTGCGGTTTCAACGGCTTACAAATTAGCATTAATATTAACAGAAGATGGAGTAACTGGAACAACGTCTGGATATAATCAATCCAACGCATTTTCTGGTGGCGCAACGGTAATGGGTGGATACGAATTGTTACCAAATCCAGTGCCTGCAGCTCAAATGGTTTATGATCATGTTGCTCGGGTTATCGAACCTTCTTTTGCTGGTGCTGGAGTTTTTGGAGCTTCTGTAGCTGCTGGAACAGTTTTCACAAATACATATACAATGATTTTACCTACAACATGGGATGAAACGAGTATGCATATCGTTTCAGCGTTGATCGCAACAAATGGTACAATTGATAACGCTGGTAAAGCTACAATTGCTGAAGCAGTAGCAAATGGTTATACCACTGGATTAGAAACTGAAATTACGACTGTTTTAGATGGTCCTGATGCAATTCTTAATATTTCGCCTAATCCAACTTCAGGTGATGTGAAATTCACAATCAACCAAGGAGTTGAAAACAGTGGAATTATTGCTGTGTATGATGCAAATGGAAAAATGGTACATACTGCAACAGTTTCAGGTAACAACGCTGTAAGTTTTGATACTTCAAAGTTACAAGCTGGTGTTTATGTAGTTGATTTCAACCAAGGTAAAACAAAAATTAGCAAGAGAATGATTGTTAAATAATCTACTCTTTTCTTACTAAAAAATCCTTCTGTACGGTGTGCAGAAGGATTTTTTTTTGCCTAATATTTTTGATTACCGCCATTTTTTAGTGGCTAAGTGCTTTAATTGTTGTTTCGCAACTAATTGTTTTAAAGTGTTTTATGTTTTTAAGTTGAATTTATTTAATTTATATGCATAAGAAAGCTATGTATATATGTAACAATAGTATATATTTGCATTATGTATACAAAAGAATTAGTAAAAGGTACTTTGAAAACGATCATTTTAAAGTTACTCGCTGATAGCGACAAAATGTACGGCTATGAAATCACTCAAAAAGTGAAAGAACTTACGGGTGGAAAAATTCAATTAACAGAAGGTGCATTGTATCCTACATTACATGCATTGGAAGCGCAAGGAATTTTAACCACAGATGTTGTTAATGTAGGAAACCGCATTCGTAAGTATTACACCGTGACGCCAGAAGGCAAAAAAGTTGCTAATGAAAAGGTAAATGAGTTCGCGGATTTCATGAATACCATGATATTCTTATTGGACTTAAAACCAAAAATGGGTTAGGGTGATTGTGTTGGATGAACAACAGGTTACACTAATTCTCGATGATATTAGACGTAATGGCATTGAGATGGAAGAACTTCAATTGAGTCTGCTCGATCACATTTGTTGTGTGCTTGAAGAAGAATTATCGCCCGAAATGAATTTCGAAACTGCGTACCGCAATGTTTTGCCTCGATTTTTTGAGAAAAACTTGCGTGAAATACAAGAAGAAACCGAGTTATTATTAATATTTAAAAATTATTACGCCATGAAAAAAGTCATGTTAAATACCGGAGTCATCTCCGCAGTTGTCTTCACGTTTGGAGCAATTTTCAAAATAATGCATTGGCCAGGAGCAGGGTTACTGCTGCAATTGCCCATTTTGTTGATTAGTTTTATTTTCCTGCCCTTACTCTTTCTAATCAAGTCGAAAGAAACAAAGAAGATCCAAGAGAAAGCAGTTATAGGGGTTGGGGTTGTTTTTGGAATAATTTTAAGTTTATCAGGAATGTGTAAAGTGATGCACTGGCCGGGCGCAAACATGCTTTGGTTGTTGGCGCTAGGAATACTGTTTTTGATCTTCTTGCCCTTGTACTTTTCGGCTGGAATTAGAAATCCAGAAACGAAAACCAATACTATTGTTTCATCGGTATTGATTTTAATGGCAGGAGGTTTGTTTTTTACCTTAACCGATTTGAGTGGCACTAAGCATAAAATGGAAGCCTTGACCTTGCAATCAGACTCACAAGTCGTTGCTGCAAACCAACATCTTCAAACGCAGAATCAGAAAAAGTATGCCTTGGAAAGCGATGTGGATCAAATGGCCAAAAACAAAATAGTGCAATTGAAATGTAAGCTATTGAATGAACAAATTGGTTTGATACGAACGATACTAATAAAGCAAGTGTCAGGTCAACCGGATATGAACGAAACTGATTTTTTAGGAGAATTTGGACATGCTTTTTACCCGGTCACAGAACTATTGTTTGACCAAAATAATAAGCCCTGCAAAGAATTGACAACGGTAAAAACAGGAATCATTGAACTGAAATCGTTTCTTACCACAAACTATCAATTGGAAACAAGCGATTTATTGAACACGAGTGATGCAGAAGATTTTGAAAGCGCATCGAGCAAGAAAGTGAGCTGGGAAATTGCAAACTTCCACCTGGTGGAAGCGCGACAAGTACTGCGCTATTTGAACACCTTGATCTTGGAAATAAAGATCCTGGAGTCTAATTGTATTTGAAGAAAAGATCTTTTTTGTATTAATAAATTACTTGCAGCGTATATATGCAATTGGCATAAAATTATTCTGAGGTAATTTGATCGAAGTAAATGGGGTAAATATTCTGCTCACTTCAAAAAAAACGGGAGATCCTTTATAAGAGATCTCCCGTTTTATTATATAAATATTTTTTTAGAGTTTTACGCCAAAGCTCACAAAAAATGTTCTACCATTTCCAGGTAAAATTCCTGGTCCAGGATATCCGCCTGCTCTTCGTGTAGCATATTTCTCATCCGCAATATTATTAACACCAGCTTTAACAGAATAGTTTGTCATAAACTTATATGAAAACGATGCGTCCATTACTTGATAACCGGAAAGTTTTCCGATTGTAGCACTTGTATTTGGAGCAACTGTATTCGTGGCATCGGTAAAAACATCTCCCACACTGTTGAGTTGAAAGGTTGCTGAAAAACGTTTTATAGCATACGTTGCACCAAAGCGGTGAATGAATTGTGGGGCGTTTTCTACACGTTTATTCTCAATCGATTTTGTGGGGTCATTTGCAATGGTTGGATTATCCCACTTCACATATTTCGCATCGATAAATGAGTT
>JAYSRU010000173.1:0-11209 GCA_043720875.1 Crocinitomicaceae bacterium | reverse complement strand
AATGGCAAAATCAGGAGCACGACTGCCTACAGAAAGTTCTGTGAGTCGTTCAATTAAATTGCTTGCCACTATTTTATTTTTTTCAAATAGCGCGAATTTAGAAACACTGTCTAGAATTTGAAGAATATTAGTTTGCGGAAAATCTCCCGAATAATAAATTTCGCTTAATCCCTTTAACATGATTAATTCCCTCAAGCGTAAATTAACGAGCGTATAATCTTTCCCCATGGCTTTCATTACCTTTTGAGGGCTTGAAGCCAAAACACCTTGATAAATAGACTCATTAATATCATTAGAAACCATGGAAACGTATTTTTTATAATAATTTCCAATGTATTTCATATAGGCATCATTATCATAGCTGACGGGTGCCATATGAATATAAAAGTCATATTTTTCATACTTATTTCTTGCACCTTTAAATTCTAAATTATCTAATCCTGCAATTGAAAATCTGATGTATGTTTTAAAATAATGAGAAGTATCTTTTTCATAATAGGCTTGAACCTTCATTTTAAACGTATCCAACGCTTTCATGAATTGATCAGATGATCCAGATTTTGGGACATAATTCAATCCTAAAAACTGATCCTCCCATTCTATGTAATCTAATATTTTATAATTAATATCCGTTTCATCTAAACCTAAAAATCTAAAATCCAAGTCGGCTTGTAACCCTTTGACTTCAGGAGTTTTACTTGCTAAGAAAAGTGTATAGGAGGCATTTGGCTCAACGTATAAGAAGCTTTTTTCAATCCCAACTTTCACAAATATTTTTTGCGTTTCTTCGATCATAAATGAAGTTCGAAACGTACTATCCTCACCAACTAATCCACGACCAAGTAAAACTTCCTTTTGTGAAACATAATCGGCAATTTGAAAAAACTCAATTTCCAACCCAATATATGCCGGGGCAATTCCTTTGATTTCGACTTTCGCTTCTTTGCTTTTTGTAACAACCTTTTTTACATCCGCTACTTGAGCTTGTAGCCCAGTATACGTGAAAAGTAAGGAAAGTAAACAAATAAAATGAGTTGCATTTTTCATAAAATCTTAAACGAGGAGATTTGAATTCGTTACAAACTTCTCAATTACCCCGCCATTTTTATGAATTTCACGCACAATGGTTGAATTAATCCCTGAAAACAACACTTCCGTCATAAAGAATACTGTGTCGATGCCTGATAATTCAAGATTCATACTGGCAATTGATTTTTCATATTCAAAATCCTTTACATCGCGTAATCCTCTAAGAATAAAACCAATATTGTTTTGCTTACAATAGTCAACAGTTAGTCCATTAAATGAAACTACGCGTGCATTGGGATGACTTACAAACAAGCTTTTTATGTGTGTAGTTCTTTTCTCCAAATCGAAATAGCTCGACTTTTGGCTATTGAAACCAATTCCAATTACCACTTCATCAAATAACTCGATTGCCTTTTTTACTAACGATTCGTGTCCTTTTGTAAATGGATCAAATGATCCAGGAAAAAATGCTGACTTCATGCATTGCAATTTTAAATAACTGTCTTTGAATAATTAAAGGTACTGAACTTATCTATAAATTTTCAAAAAAACTAAAAAAGACATTCCCGAAATTTCTGGTAGATTTCCAATTGGCGTGAAACGATAGATCTGTTTGCTTTCCATGTTCTATCACCAACAATCCATTCTTATTCAATAAATTACGCTCAAACGTCCATTTTATTACATCTCCGTGGTTTCTAAAATCATAGGGTGGATCACAAAATATAAGATCGTAGGTATGAATCGTTTTAGCCAAGAAAACAAAAACATCAAGCTTCACTACACTAATCGTATCTTGCAAACTAAGTTTTTGCACTACTTGATGGATGTATCGCGTACAAACTGGATGTTTATCCACAGACACAATTACTCCAGCCTCGCGTGAAGCTAATTCAAAAGTTATATTCCCAGTACCTGCGCATAAATCTACAATGGATAAATCTTGTAAGGTCAATGTATTTTCTAAAAGATTAAACAAACCTTCCTTTGCAAAATCTGTTGTTGGTCGAGAAGGAAAACCTTTTGGAGGCGTAAACCTCATAGATTTAAAATTCCCTCTTATTATTCGCATGATGCTATGTATTGACTGATAAAATTCTCTCTCACTTCGATTTGCAGTTGTGCGAACTCTTTAATTTTTTTCGTTTCTAAAACGATCTCATTCAGTTTAGGAGTAAGCTTACTTGAGTTTGTTGTGATGAATAAGTTTGCGCGTCTTCCTGCCAAATCTAATTGCTTCATTGTGTGTAAGGTATAATAAAGTACATCGCTATTTTCGTGTTGTACAAAGCAATTTTGAAACATTACATTACCTAAATGGTAGATGGTTAAGCTGAAATAACTTTCATGAAACACAAGTGCCATTCGTGTGTTCAATCCTTTGTAATGCGATAGAACTTTTAGCACAGCAGTAGATTCATGCATTAATACCAAGGTTGGATATCTTACAACAAATAAGCTTTTTACCCAATTTGGAATTTCGTAAACATTTACAATTGACATTTCAGGAATGCGACAAAAATCAACGTCTTTAGAAACTCCTCCAAAAGTGAAATCAAAGATGGTGTTCGCTTTACTTACATCGAAAACTGGAACAGGAACTAACGCATTTTTATGCCCCGCTACCACCAAAAATAAATTATCGTTTGTAATCGGATTGAGCTTCAAAAAATCGATTAACTCTTCTTTCTTTAATGCTTCAGTTGCCGCAGAAAAGTTAAACGATGTTGTTTTTACAAGTATAGCATCTTCAGTTGTAACAATACTTACACCGTCAATACAAAACTCGATCGTAGTATAAGTTTTACTCATTGAACTATCTACCCTCCCAAGTTCCTGAAAGTCCAGGAATAACCAGTGAACCAAATGAAACCGCTTCTGGTTTAGCACCTACGATTGTTGGCATTGGATATTTACCCGTAACCATCAATAAAGGCTCTCCAGTTCCACCAGGAATACTATCTTTTGTTTCCATCTTAAACATACCTTTACGGTCTGTGAATGGCACATATCTTAAATCTTTAACATCCAATTTCCCAAGGCCTAATTTTGCTCTAGTTTCAAGGTATGAACGCGAAGAGAAAAACTTCTTGAATACAGACACTTTGATTGTATCTCTTCTAAAATCCATTAAATCTGCCGCAGGATTAGACATTTTAGACAATTTAAGTGCTTCTGACTCTTTCATGTTGTTATCCAATAATGGATTTCCTTTGTACAACATTTTGTATTCTGCAATGGTCAACGTTCTCACTGGAACAGTACCTTCAGAAATTAATTCATCCACCATTCCATTTTTTACAAACTCCTCTAATTCTTCCCACGTTTTAGCATACGTTCTATGGTGATCCACAAAGCATTTTTGCGCTGTTCTAACATCTGTAAGATGTTGCTCTGTTTGAGCTGTAGACAAATCACGGTCTTCATTAAATTTAACTTGATTTGTAATTGTGAAATAAGTACTAATTAACACAACTGCTGATGCTAAGCCTGAACCAATTCCCAACATAAGCGCCAAACGCTTAGAAATACTTCCTGAACTGTGAAGAATAGTAATAACACCTGAAACAAATACCATTAAACTAGATACAAACCAAGTTGTACCTTGCACAGGATCTGTAGCTAATCCCATAATGATCATTAAAATTCCTATTAAGCTAAAAATAGCAGGAACTGAATATTTTTTAAATAGTAAAGAAAAATCGTTTGTCATGACTTTATATTAATTTTACACAAAACTACAATTATTTATAGCTTAAACGAGTTCAAACACACTTTTTTTTTCCCCATTCACTCAATTAATAACACCAAGCACATATTTTAGTGCTAAAACAACGTTAAACACCTCTTGAAAAAGCCAGAATTCAAAGTATTATTCACCAATGAAATTGGTAATTCAATTCCTAAGCAACAAGGCGAATTGATTGATGCGTTGCTTGATTTTTTGTATGAAAAAGACGCTAAATCAGTTTTTATTGTAAAAGGATTTGCAGGTACTGGGAAAACAACGGTTTTGGGAGCATTGGTTAGAACTTTTGCCAAAATCAATGGTAAAACTGTATTATTGGCTCCTACAGGTAGAGCTGCAAAAGTTTTAAGTGGTCGTGCGAATAAGCCTGCCTCTACGATTCACCGTAAAATTTATCAAACTACCAAAATTGCTGGCGGCGGCATGCAAACTGGATTAATTCCAAATTTACATAAAAACACCTTGTTCATTATTGACGAAGCTTCAATGATTTCTGATTATTCGGTCACGAACGATCAGATAAGTTCGCGTAATTTTCTTGGAGACATCATGGAATACGTGTTTATGGGAGAAGGGTGTAAATTAATTTTCATTGGAGATGTAGGCCAATTACCTCCTGTGGGAAGTGAAGAGAGTCCTGCATTGGATGAAAAATATTTAGAATTCCATTATCCGTATTGCAAAATTGCTACGTTCCAACTAACGGATGTAATTCGACAAGCCAGTGATTCTGATATTTTATTTAATGCAACACAATTGCGTAACGAACTTGGTGGTAAATACCCAAAATTAACTTTACACAATCGCGCAGACATGGTTAGAGTTCCAGGTGCAGAACTTATCGAAGCGATTGAAGAAAGCTATGCGAAAGTTGGGAAAGAAAATTCAATCATCATTACGCGCTCCAATAAATCCGCCAATCAATACAACCAGCAAATTAGAAACCGGATCTTATGGATGGAGGAAGAAGTTTCTGCGGGCGAATTGATGATGGTTGTTGCCAATAACTACTATTGGTTAGGCGAAGAAAACAAAGACATCGGTTTCATTGCGAACGGTGAAATGATTCGCATTAAGCGTGTTTTACGCAGTGAAGAAATTTACGGATTTAGGTTTTTGAATGTGACGCTACAATTGACAGATTACGAAAACCTTGAACCCATTGATGCCATGCTCTTATTGGATACGTTAACCTTAGAAAGCCCGAACTTGAGCAGAGAACGCCAAAAAGAATTGTTTTTTGAAATAGAAAAAGATTTCGCATACATTAAAGACAAGAAAAAAAGATTTGAAGCCATAATGGCAACTCCTCATTTTAATGCATTGCAAGTGAAATATGGTTATGCTATCACGTGTCATAAATCTCAAGGCGGACAATGGGAACATGTTTTTGTAGACCAAGGTTACCTTACCGAAGATAAAATAGACAAGTCATTCTTACGCTGGTTGTATACCGCTGTTACAAGAGCGACGGATAAGTTGCACTTGGTTAATTTTGATGATTCTTTTTTTTGAAATTAAAGGCGAAATATGTGAAGTTTCATTTTTAACGATTAGGGAAATTAAAAGTTGAATCCGTTCGCTCATCTTGTTCTTTAGTATTTTGGATTCTTTTATACATCGTATTGGTGAGCGTTCTATCTTCAATATTAAAATGATACGTTTTGCTCTCCTTCGTTTTTAAAGTAAAGTAAGTTTCATCAACATGCTTAATCAAACTGTCTCCTGCTTTAACCATTTCTTGAAAAAATCTATTATTTGTTTTTATTGGATCACATAAATAAAACTTGTCGTCCATTAAGATAATTGAAATCGCATGATCACGGTAATCTACTTCTTTAATTACCCCAATAACTTCAGTATTCAAAAAATTAGAATATGCACTATCAAATTCGATTCTCGACTTGGCAAACAAACTGCATTTAGGCAAGTAAAACACAGTAAACAATATGAATAAGCCAGCAAAAAGATAGTACCCCATTTTCATAATTACGCGCTGCTTCATAATCAAATTAATTCATCAGGATCACCACTCTGGCAACAACTTACTTAGGTAACTATGTAAAACTTTATTGTCGTTGATTTCGTTGTGTCCTTGGTTTTTAAGTAAAACGAGTTGATCCCCTTGCTTACATTTTTTCTTTAAACGGATGGATGAGTCATACGCAATAGCTTCGTCTTTTAGTCCATGGAAAATTGAAATTGGCGCTTTAATTTTAGCAACGTACTTGGCATTATCTAATTCATAGCGCAGTAAAAAATGAGGAAAAATAGGATAACGCTTATCCATCATATCTCTCATGTTATAATAGGGGGCTAGCAAAATTAGTTGCTTTGGATTATTTCTACTTGCCAATTCTGAAGCAATAGCCGTTCCAATAGAATAACCTATAACATGAATCTTGGTTTCAGGAAAACGTTTTTTCATTGCGTCATATACTACTTGAGCATCATCAAACAATTGTTGCTCGTTGGTAATTTTACCTTCACTTTTTCCAAAACCTCTATAATCTACTATGCATAAATTATAGGCATCGCGGCAATATATTTTCCCAATACTTGCCCAAGTTTGACAATTTCCAACATTGCCATGAAAATATAAAATCAAACCTTTAGGCCGCTCCACTTTTTGAAGCAAGGCATTAATTGTAAGTCCATCTTTTGTTTCGAAATCAATTTCTTCAAAGGAGTTTGGCGCCGTATACGCATGCGCTCGCTTCAGTTTTTCTGGATGAAACAAAATTCCTTCTTGGCTATAATACAAATAAGCGCAGGCAACAACATAAAGCGACGCAATTAGGATTCCTCCAATTTTAACTATTTTCTTGATTTTCATTCAATTTTTTATATTATTGTATAGTAAAAATACTAATTCCACACGCTTCGCGAGTCATTTTTACTTTTCTTTTTGCTTGATCAAAAAGAAAAGTAACAAAAGAAAAAATCAAGGCTGTAAATCTTAATCTTGAATTCTACGAACATTGCGAACGTGAAATCGAAACTCGCTCCTTGCCTTTAACGAGCTCACCGCTCAAGGCTACGTCTTCACAAGCATGCGCTTGCTCTTACTCAAACACCGCTTTCACTTTGTTCTACATTTATCTGGAATTCATACGATTTAGATTTAATGCCGACGAAAGGCTTGAGATTTTTAACCACTTTAAGATTTCAAATTCTATCCTAACAAGAGTGAAATTTTATATTTTCAACTCGTAGTTCCACTACAAGAACTTTTCTGTTTCCAACAAATCACTCAGCTTGATACTTTGCGCGTTGATTGTAATTCTGGTGCGTTCAAACTCTTTATTGATTAGATCTATCACTTTTTTCGCGTCCTCTCGTATCAGCAAATTACCAGCAAGTATATTCAATTCGTTGCGTAAGTTTTTACACAGTTGAACCGTTCTCAAAACACTCAACACATCGTTAGACGAGAATTGATATTTGAGCGCCATGTCTTTCAATTGTTTAGAATTATAGACCACATTACTTTTAACGGGATCGGTATATGAATTGATTTCTATGAATGATCCGCGGTCTACGCTTAGGAATAATTCAGTTTTACGAAGGCGTTTATAAATACTGTCTTCGCGCATACTTTCTGTTGAACCAGGATATTTAGGATACCCCAATAATTCTTTAGGCGCTCGATTTTTAACTGTTTTCGAACCATTCCATTCGCCAACTCCTTCTCCGCGCGCAATAATTTCTAAGTTGCCATCTTTCGCGATTAAACTTAAGAAAAACTCTTTTAATCCAATAGAATCTAATTCCTTACGCAACAATTGTTTGTTAGAGGTGAACATATCGCTTGCAAATGCATCTTCATTTTCCAAGTTAATTTTGGAGCGGTAGTTTTGTTTGGCATCCACAAGGTTAATGTGCATCATCACTTCGTCTGCTTGTTTAGAAAGTGGCGCATTAGGTATTGCCAATAAACGCACCTCAAATTCTTCAACTTCTGCTTTCGGAGGAAAAACAAATTCTTGTGTAAAAATATCAAATGTGGTAGAATCCGCGTAGGTATACAAACCATCTTTTACCGTAAACTCCACCCAATTAATACCCAGCAATAAGTTATATTTGGCCCACTCAGTTTCATAGTAACCTTTCGTTTTCATTGCTTCCTTTTTCTCCTTTTCCACTTCGGAAATTCGTTTTAGGTGAAAGTCATATTTATTTTGAGTTTGAACGTATAACTCTTGTCTTTTCTTACGCTTCTTTCGTCCTGAAATTGTATTTGTTTTCGCTTTACCAGCATTCCTGTTTTTTCTTCCCCCTTTACCTTTTGATTTCGTATATATTGGAACATTAGCGCGCGTTTCAAACATATCCTTACTTTGATTATCCAATTCAAGTTTTGCCTCATCACGCATTTTCTTATGGTATTCTATTTCCGAATCAAACCCTTTCTTTCCGTATATTTTCTCGGACAATTCAGCGATCATTTTATTTTCTAAAATGTTCATCATATCCTTATACGTTGTTCCCTTTTGAAAGGAACTATCTGGCGTTAAAAATCTTGTTTCTCCTGAACCAAAAAGGTGGTATGTTTTTCCATTTTTTTCCACGACAACCGTAGTTTGCTTTTCGGTGTTATAGCCCCAAACATCGAAATGCAGGCTTGTGTTTTTATTCAAGCCAACGGTTTTAAATTCTGAAACCGAATACAATTGAGATTCCATTTTTTTACCGCCTTTGCTATCCTTATCATTTACTAAAACGGGGACATAAGGAAACAAACCAACTGCTTTGGGTAAGCCTTTGTTATACCTTCCTTTTTCATCTTTTTCACGTTCCTCTAACATACCAGAAGTTGAAGATCCGTCTCCAGCTGCGACCAACACATTGGTAAAAACATCACTTTTACCTCCAAGCGCTATAAAAATTGAGCGCGCCTCATCTTCCACAAACTGATTGATTGCATAGTTAATTGCATTCATCGTTGTTGCTTGAGCTTCTGGAGCTAAATCCAAGGTAGCTATATTGAGTTGCTTATCATCAAAAGTTAAGCTAGGGTTCAACGCCATTTCTAAGCGCGGAGAATAGAAAACTTTTCCATCCTCTACTTTCAATAATGATTCGGGTAAATTTTTGATTAACAAATTCTGAAACCGCAAAAAGTCTTTTTCGTCTCTTGCCGTTTTGAATATTTTTTGACGTTGGGCTAATAGGATTCTATTCAATTTCCAAAGCGCCATTTTATTCGCCGCTTCCGCTAATAAACCTTTTGAGGCTTTTGCTATTTCATCTTTGTAGATGATTAATTTTTCTGGCTGATTGATGATGATATTCTCGATCGAATCGTAATCTATTGAATTGTCGATATACTTTATTTGTGGACCGATGTACACAAAATATTGACCTAAATTCGCGTTTAAGATTGGACTTTTATTAACCATATGATAGAGATACCCATTATCCTCAGCGGTCCATTCGTAAGCATTTTGAGCTTTTGACTGAGATGTAAAACCTAATAAAATTATAAGCAGCTGTAGAAATCCTTTCATGCTTCAAATATCGTTAATCTTTTGAAAAGTTACTTTCCATTTGAAAAAAAAAGGATAAAAAAAAGGTCGATTAATTAAATAACCGACCCCTTAAATACTTAAAATGACGTTATTTGATAGATACCATTCGCGTTGTAGAATTACCACCAGTAGTTATGCTAACCGCGTAAACACCTGCCTCAAGTGAAATAACGTCAAACGTAGTAGACATGCTTGTAACATTTTGAGTTGCAACAACACGACCAAGTTGGTCTGTTAATGTTATAACAGATAGATCATTTGTCATTCCAGAAACAGTTAAAATATCTGCTACTGGGTTAGGGAATATTGAAAGGTTTTCAAAACCTAACTCATTGATTCCTACCGAAGATTTTTCAGACAATACAACCGTCAAGTCAAGAATTGGAGTTGTTCCACCATCTTGAAAAACAACTACATGCGAATGCATAAAAATTGGCATATTTTGATTAGCAAGATCGAAATATTCGAACTGTACTCTAATCATATCAACCGTGATTTGAATAAAACCTAAATCGATAATTGCGTTGATTGAATCTCTTGTTTTTATTCTAGAAACATTGGTCACAACTGAACCGTCAGGTAAAGTTAACGTTCCGTAGCCATCATAGGTAACAACAACTTCTCCTGTACATGGAGGCGTCTGAGGCAATCCAGTCAATGTAAATTCCAAAGAACCAGCAACCGCATCAGTAAATGATTCATTAAGCGCCATTGGGTAAGCATACATTTTCTCAGTGTTCGTAGAAAATTTTGCTTTCACTAAACCTAAAGTTGATTCATTAAATTCAAACCCTTGAGAAACACGTTCTGTTGCAGTTGAACTAAAGAATTGTGTTATAAAGCCTTCAAATTGGAATGCTTTGGTTGCACCAGCGTAGTTTGTACCTGCACCTGCAGCAGCAGGCGTAACAATACTCACCGCTCTAGCAGAATTTGTAACAGCTGGCTCATCTACGGCTAGTGAATAATCCCAAACAGCAGTTCCGCCAGTAACATTCGCATAATTAATTGTTGTAGAATCTAACAAGTACATGGTTTTTGTTGCACCCACAACTGGTTCATTTGACTGCGTAAATTGTGCAGTAATCATTGTGTAATTGCCTAACATTAAGGCCACAGTAAGTAATTGTTTTTTCATAATAGTTAATTGTTTGGTATTGATATAATGTCGTTTATTTACTCAAAAGTACACTTTTATTTTTAAATGCTTAAGAATCTAGATTTTCAAGACTCCTTAGGTTATGGTAATTCATTCTTATCATTATCTTTGCACCCTTGAATTTAAAGAATAACGAAAGAATGTTTAAAAAGGTTGGTGAATCACAATTTAAAAAATTAGCAATTGTAGCTGCTGGCCTTATTATTGGGCTCACCATCCTCTTTGTTTATTTCATGGGAACCTTAAAGATGGATTACGATTTCGAGAAGTTCTTCCCTACTTCTGATCCAGATTCTGATTTTTTCTTTAACCATAGAGACAAGTTTCAATCCGACAATGATTTTTTATTACTTGCAATTGAAAATAAGCCTACCATTTTCGACCCAAATTTCTTAAAAAAAGTTAACAAACTTTCAAGCGAAATAAAAGCGCTCCCGAATGTTCTTTACACCCGTGACATTACCCATGAGAATGAATTTTTCATTTATCCCGGAAAAACAATAAACAAACCATACATTACGCCATCATACCGTAATCTTAAGGAAGATTCGCAGCGTATCTATAAGAACAAAGAAAATATTAATGTACTTGTTTCTAAGGACAAAAAATCTTTGTGCATTTTCATTAAACATGATGATTTCTTAGCCAAGCGTTATTCTGTCCCCATGCTTAAAAGCATTGACCAACTCACCAAAAAATATGATTTTTATAAATCTAGATTGGCAGGAAGAACAATAGGCC
>JAYSRU010000172.1:0-3874 GCA_043720875.1 Crocinitomicaceae bacterium | reverse complement strand
CTGATCACCCCGATGATACAATGGATGTAGAAGTAATTGGAACACGAAATGTGGTGATGGCTGCCCAGGAAAACAACGTGCCTAAAATTCTTTACGCTTCTACGAGCGGTATTTATGGGCATTCAGCTATTGAAAGTGCATTAACGGAAGAAGTGTTGGTTGATCCGCACACCTCTTATGCAATGGCTAAAAGATATAACGAAATTTATCTGGCCTCCCATTTTCAAGAAAGAGGTATGAATAGCATTTGCTTGCGTTTTTTCAATGTCTACGGCTACAATCAAGACAATAGAATGGTGGTGCCAAGGTTTTTTGAAGACGCAATGAGCACCAACCCGCTTACTGTTTTTGGAACAGGAAAACAAACGCGAGATTTCACCTATATTGATGATACTATTGAAGCCTGTATTCGATTAATGGATCTTAACCTTCCAGGCTCTCACATTGTTAACATCGCCAACGAAACAGAATACTGTATTGATGATTTAGCAGAGCGAATTACTGCAATCACTAACTCTTCTTCAAAAATTCAATTCATTGATGCCCCAGTAAAAAGATATGATTATGAAGTGGAACGCCGCGTGGGTAGTTCTGATAAATTATTGAAATTAACAGGCTATAAACCTTTAACTTCATTGGATGAAGGCTTAAAATTGATATATAAAATAAACTATGGAAAATAATACCATGAACGCAACCGAAACAAAAAGAGATCAAGTAATTTTTGATCTGATTAACGATGAAAAAAATCGTCAATTGCATGGAATCGAATTAATAGCTTCTGAAAACTTTGTAAGTAACGAAGTTATGGAAGCAGCAGGTTCAGTTTTAACCAACAAATATGCAGAAGGCTTACCTGGAAAACGTTATTACGGTGGTTGTGAAGTGGTAGATAAAATTGAGCAATTAGCAATTGATCGCTTATGTCAACTTTTTGGAGCAACTTGGGCAAATGTTCAACCACATTCTGGTGCGCAAGCCAATGCAGCAGTATTCTTAGCATGCCTTCAACCTGGAGATAAAATTTTAGGATTCGATCTTTCACATGGTGGGCATTTAACACACGGATCTCCTGTTAATTTTTCAGGAAAATTGTACAAACCGTTTTTCTATGGTGTGAATCAAGAAACAGGTTTAGTAGATTATGATATTTTAGAAGAAGTTGCATTAAGAGAAAAACCAAAAATGATCATCTGTGGAGCTTCTGCCTACAGCCGCGATTGGGATTATGCAAAGATAAGAGCCGTTGCTGATAAAATTGGAGCATTAGTGCTTGCTGACATTTCTCACCCTGCTGGTTTAATCGCTGCAGGACTTTTAACAGACCCTTTAGATCATTGTCATATCGTTACTTCAACTACGCATAAAACATTGCGTGGACCAAGAGGTGGAATCATCATGATGCGTAACAATTTTGATAACCCATTTGGTTTAAAATGGTTAAACGGAAATCCTAAATCGATGGGTGCGCTATTAGATGCTGCAGTTTTTCCAGGTACACAAGGCGGCCCACTTGAGCACATTATTGCTGCAAAAGCAATTGCTTTTGGTGAAGCATTGACAGATAATTACAAAAATTACATGAAGCAAGTTAAAGCAAATGCTTCCTTAATGGCAGACGAATTATTGAAGAGAGGATATAAAATTATTTCTGGAGGAACAAGTAACCACAGTATGTTGATTGATTTAAGATCTAAAGGAGTTACTGGAAAAGATGCTGAAAACGCTTTAGTTTTGGCGGATATCACCGTAAATAAAAACATGGTTCCATTTGACACGGAAAGTCCTTTTGTTACTTCTGGTATTCGTATCGGAACTGCTGCCATTACATCCCGAGGAATTACAGAGAAAGAAATTCCTGTTATTGTTAACTTAATTGATCGTGTCATTACGAACATTACTAACGAAGCAGAATTAACTGCAGTTCGAAAAGAAGTTAATGCATTAATGAGCAATCTTCCATTATTCAAATGGTAATTAAATACTAAAACTTACAAAATCCGCTTGTTATATGACTAGCGGATTTTTTTGTTCTAAATGATTGACCCAATGGGAGAATTTGAAGATAAATACGAGATTTTAAATGCTTTAGGTACACAAAAAGTTAGAAAATTCGGGTCAACCTTTTTGGTTAAAAATAAGAGTACAGATGAACTTTGTGTGCTAAAAAAAGTCTCAAAATCAGCCCCAAAACTGACTATTGATTGTTTAATTTCGGAAAAAGGATTTGAATTTCAACACAAAAGCTTACCCCAATCGTTGGACTTCTTTGAAACTGAAACGGATTATTTATGGGTTAAGAATTATGTGGAAGGACAAGAACTTGGAGAATTTTGGAAAGCTGTAAAAAGGCGTAATAGACACGCAAAGAGTCTTGAAATACTAAACGCTTTGGCTTCAATTTTCAAGGAACTTGAAGAAAAAAAAATAGTGCATTGCGACATAAAACCGAGCAACCTTATTATCTCAGAAAAAGAAGGCAAGCTAAACGTTGCCCTCATTGACTTTGGTATGGCGATACAGCAAGACAAATTACCCAATCGAGGCACTTTATTTTCCTTAGCCTTTGCTTCTCCCGAATTAATTCTCAATCAACTTACCGTTGTTAGCCAACAAAGTGATTTTTATGCTTTGGGTATATTACTCTACCAATTACACTGTGATGTTTTACCTTTTCATAACAGTCATCCAGCACTTATGACGCAGTTGAGCATCACTTACCCTTTACCAAAACATACGCGACTCTCAGCATCGCATCATTTGTTTCTTAAAAAATTATGTGCTAAACATCAATTTACACTCCCGCCCAATCAAATGAATGCAGATGAATTGAAATTGACCCTAAGCAGAGCAAGAGATGAAAGATTTATGACTATATCCGAATTGAATGATGCAGCACAGCGCGTAATCCCTAAGAAAGTTTGGTTTTAAAAATATTTAACCAATCCAACTGATGCGGTTGAAACAAACCTAAAGGATGCTTGAGTAGGAACGTCTCCATTCTGATTGGATAAAAACCCCGTAAATGGCAAACCAAACGAGAAATTGGCATAAACACCGCCCCACCAAGCTCTATATTTTGCACCTCCTTCAAAAACACCATTGATGTAAATAACTTTATTTTTCTTAACATAAGTAGACGCATCTGTTGTAAATTTCGATTCATCAAAAGCCGATAATTCATTTTTCCAATTACAAATCCCTACTCCAATTCCAGTTCCAAAATGTCCACTAAATCCGTTTTGTTCAGGATCTCCAATAAAATACCTACGAGTACCATCAATCATTGTAAATCGAATTTTATTCGTGGTATTTACAAGTAAAGGATTATCTATCGAAAGTGGATCAATCGGAATCACGTATACTACATTTCCATCCAAGCGATTGGATAATGTGGTGGTTAAATTTAGACCATATCCCCAAGTTTCAGTTTGATTTATTTGCCCAAACGCATGCAAACCAAGGTATACAGGATTTACGCCAAATGGTTTCACAAAGCCAAGTCCTACTCCACCGGTAAAACTCTGACCAAACAACAAGGAACAGTTTAATACACTGATTAAAAATAGTAACTTTTTCATAATGTTTCGATTAGCTTTTCAAATATAGATTAAATGATTTGAATAACATCCGGACAAAAACTATAAATTAACAATTCAATTAATATTTAATTTCACTATTGTCCGATAAAAATCTGTTATAGCAATATTAAAATTTTAAAATACTTAAAATCAATTAGTTAAATTTAAAATATTTTAAAAATAGAAAAGTAAGCGTAATCTTTACATTGAAAAACAATTTCATTTTATGAAATCTAAGAAAATTTTAATGTCTAAAATGTTTCTAATATCTTGGGTTTTACAATGGCATTAAA
>JAYSRU010000171.1:0-11396 GCA_043720875.1 Crocinitomicaceae bacterium | reverse complement strand
CAAGGTGGGTATGATGAACGCGTGCACTGGCCGGATTTAATTAATGCCAAAAATCATGTTGGTGGAACGGATGTTATCAATACCCTTTCAAATGGTGGTGGAGCTTGGACACATTACAATTATGCTGTAAAAATAGATAATCCATGCCACTTTTTTGATGATTTACAAGAAATGAAGGAGGTACAGTATTTTAATGCTTACAATAAAGCTACATCAGTAGGGTTTATTAGAAATAGAACCAAAAATTTAGGGACTTATTTAGGTGATGGATGTAATGGAAACGGTAATATTTGTGGATTATCTCCAGAAAAACTTGATGCATGGAATAATGTTAATGATGGCTATTTATTTGATCCTGGAAGTCTTCAATGGATTGAGCAAGGTCATGGAAAATTTAATAAGGACTACAACCTAGATTGGAACAATAAAAGAATTAATCTCGCAGGACTGAAAGTACATAGATGCTACCAAACAGATTATTATGCGTACAAGACTGGTGCATACATTTCGAGTTTTACCAAAAGAACGGATGAATTTGGATCTCTAGTGCTTAAAAATCATCCTACCTTAGATTTTGACAAACAAATCGTATATTTTGTAACCAAATTACTTGACGTTTGCCCAAAAAGCATGGAAGAATTAGATGGTGAAGCAACGATAAATGAAATTGCTCATTTTTACCTTAACGCGACAAACAATACTATTGAAGTGATTCAAAATGATGCTTCAATGGTTAGCGAACGTGCCGTTACTAAATATTTTTTATGCAACGCACTTGGAGAAAAATTAGCCGTGATACAACTAAACAAGGATAATGAAGTTATAAATTTAGACAACTATCCTTCAGGAATTTATTTTTTATTAAATAAGACAACAAATTTTGGAACTAAAATAATAAAACCATGAAAAACATACTTATATGCGTATTACTCTTTTCCATTTGTTTTTCGTGTAAAAAACAGAAAAACAAAGATGAACTTCAACAATTTGTGGGTACTTGGAAAATAACAGAACAAGTTATATATTTTTCAAAACAAGATACTCTATATTCTGTTAAATATTATTCAGGTTTATCTTTTGATTATCCGGAAACCAAAGAAATAATTTGTGAATTCAAAAATAATGGTTTTATTACTTTCAAGCATGAAAAATGCGGAGATGAACGGTTTAGAATAACGGGCATAAAGAAAATAACTGTGCATTTTGATCCAAACACCTTTATAAATGGTTATAACTTAGAATTAAAAAATAAAATAGGGAAAAGATTCATTTTCTTTATCGCTATGGATCCTTTTACAAAACATTTACTGACCGTAAAGTGGTACAAGGGAAGACCATATAAGAATTATGATAATATTAGTTTTTATATGAATTACGATAATACATATTCCAATGACAACGTCTCAAGCAAGTATTCAGGATTCACATCAAGATTAGGTAGTTATGAAAGTATATAAAATATTCATGATATTATTGGTCACTCAGGTAACTATGTTTTCCCAAAATGATTCCACAACAGGTAAAATTAACAGTCAAGTGCACTTTTCTTTTGGGCTTAACAGAGATCGTCATAATGGCGAGTCGATTGGTATTTTTAAAACGATGGGCTATAAGTGCACGTATAGAATAAATAGAGTTAATTTTTTTTCGGAACTAAACTTTACACAAGGTAGAATTAAACGAAATCAATATAGTAATATT
Source organism: Crocinitomicaceae bacterium (assembly GCA_043720875.1). Classification (GTDB taxonomy): domain Bacteria; phylum Bacteroidota; class Bacteroidia; order Flavobacteriales_D; family Crocinitomicaceae; genus JAYSRU01. The sequence goes on along the minus strand of JAYSRU010000171.1, from coordinate 9,695 downwards.
CAACAATATTCATGGCTAGGAATAAATGCTGGAGTCAAGATTAAGATTAATTCTTACTGGGAGTCTTCATTAAGTATTGGTAAACCAATCCTAAAGTGGTTTGATAGCAATCTATTGGGAAATAATAATTCATTTTTCCCTAATTTTTTATCAGTTAGTGAGTACTTTTAAAATACTTACGAAGTAAAAAACATCTTTATTCTGGAAACAAATTTTTCACGAAAGATTTACAAAAACTTAGATTTTACTTTCGGCGCTCGCTACTTCATTGTTCAAACTAGTCCAAAAATTCCATTTTATAAAATTAGGCAAAATCTAATATTGCAACTGGGGGTGTCTTATACTTTTTAGCCTAGGGCTAGTCTTCAACAGTTATAGTGTAAAGTGGCTTAACAAGATAGAAAACCATGCGGTTTTTACTTTTATATTCAGTTTACAAGGTGTAAATTTGTCGTTCAATCCAAAAAGTAACAATAGAAGTCTTCAATTAATTAGAATGAATTCAAAGTTTTTTTATAATCTAGGTTTTTAAATACACTAATGATGCTTGGCACCCAATCGTTGGAGCAAAGCACGATGCCACCATGAATTTCACTGAAGAATACAACGAAACCTTACTTGAGTTTTTTGGGAGGAAGTAAAGCATTTAGTTGAAAATACTACGCACAAAAAAAGCCTCTTGAAACAAATTCAAGAGGCTTTGTGTTTTTCGAAAAGAATTACTTCGTTTTCGAGGCTTTGTCTGATTTAGAAATAACCGTAGTTAATTCTGTTTTTTCTTCGTTTACATCCATTCTAATGGTGTCTCCTTCTTGCAAAGTAGATTTGATAATCTCTTCCGCGAGTGGATCTTCAATAAACTTCTGAATCGCTCTTTTCAATGGTCTTGCTCCAAACTTTTCATCATATCCTTTGTCAACAATAAAGTCTTTCGCTGCATCAGTTAATTCAATTTGATATCCAAGGTTATTGATTCTACCGTAAAGTTTTTTCAATTCAAGATCGATAATCACGTGAATGTTTTCTCGAGATAGTGAATGGAAGATAATCATATCGTCAATACGGTTTAAGAATTCTGGAGAGAATGCTTTACGCAATGCGTTTTGAATCACAACTTTAGAGTTTTCTTCTTTCGTTTCTTCACGTGTTTTAGTTCCAAAACCAATTCCTCCACCAAAATCTTGTAACTGGCGTGCACCAATGTTAGAAGTCATGATTAAAATAGTGTTTTTGAAATCTATTTTTCGTCCTAAACCATCCGTCATGTGTCCATCATCTAGCACTTGAAGCAACAAGTTGAATACATCTGGATGCGCTTTTTCAATTTCATCTAATAAAATGATTGAATACGGCTTGCGACGAATTTTTTCAGTCAATTGACCACCTTCTTCATAACCTACGTATCCTGGAGGTGCCCCAACTAAACGCGAGATAGAGAATTTTTCCATGTATTCCGACATGTCAATGCGAACCAAGGCTTCATCTGTATCGAAAAGATACTTCGCTAAAACTTTCGCTAATTGCGTTTTCCCTACACCTGTTGGCCCTAGGAAAAAGAATGAACCAATCGGTTTGTTTGGATCTTTAAGTCCTGCTCTGTTGCGTTGAATTGCTTTCACAACTTTATCAACTGCATCATCTTGCCCAATTACTAAACCTTTCAAGTCGTCAGACATGCTAACCAATTTGCCGCCTTCGTTTTGAGCAACTTTTTGTAATGGAATTCCAGTCATCATCGAAACTACTTCAGCAACATTATCTTCTGTTACTAAAACTCGATTCGTTTTAGAATCTTCTTCCCATTTCTTTTTTTCAACATCTAAACTTTCTGTAAGCTTACGTTCCGTATCACGCAATTCAGCAGCTTTCTCATATTGTTGAGATTTAATCACCTCATTTTTCTGATCTTTCAATGCTTCTAATTCGCCTTCAATGGCAAGAATTTCTGGTGGAACGTTAATGTTAGTAATGTGAACACGAGATCCAACTTCATCCAATGCATCAATTGCTTTATCTGGCAAATGACGGTCTGAGATATAGCGGTCAGTAAGTTTAACACACGCTAGAATTGCTTCTGGTGTATACGTAACTGAATGGTGATCTTCGTATTTTTCCTTAATGTTATTAAGAATCTGAACCGTTTCATCTACCGAAGTAGGCTCAACCAATACTTTTTGAAATCTTCTTTCTAACGCACCATCTTTTTCAATGTGTTGACGGTATTCATCTAATGTTGTTGCTCCAATTGCTTGAAGTTCTCCACGTGCAAGTGCTGGCTTCAACATGTTAGAGGCGTCTAATGATCCACTAGCTCCACCTGCACCAACAATAGTATGAATTTCATCGATAAACAAAATAATATCAGGATTCTTTTCTAATTCCTGCATTACAGCTTTCATACGCTCTTCAAATTGGCCACGGTATTTTGTGCCAGCAACCAAAGATGCTAAATCCAAAGAGATGATACGCTTGTTATAAAGCACACGAGATACTTTGCGTTGAATGATACGCAATGCTATACCTTCAGCAATGGCGGATTTACCAACTCCTGGCTCACCAATTAAGATTGGGTTGTTTTTCTTACGGCGAGATAAAATTTGACTCACACGTTCAACTTCCTTTTCACGACCAACAATGGGGTCTAATTTACCAGCTTCCGCCATGCGTGTTAAGTCACGTCCAAAGTTATCTAATACCGGAGTTTTAGATCTTGGATCCGCAGGTTTTTTGGTTGCGCTGAAGTCGTCACCTCCACCTTCTTCGGGTGAACTTGGAAATTCAGCTTTTGGTATTCTGTTTTCGTCTATCATGGCTTCTAATTCGTCTTTTACGTTTTCGTATATTATTCCGTATCTATTTAAGATGCGACATGCTACATTGTTCTCGTCTTTAAGGATCGAAAGTAATAAATGCTCTGTTCCAATTACATTACTTTTGAATAAGCGTGCCTCTAAATAAGTAATTTTCAATACTTTTTCTGCCTGCTTTACAAAAGGAATATTCGCATTATTAGTATTCGACTTTGTAGATTTCAACAAAGTTTGCTCAATTTCATGTTTGGCTTGAAGTAAATCAAGCTTAAATTCAGTAAGAATTTTTACCGCTGTGCCTTCACCTTCTTTAATTATTCCTAATAATAAATGTTCAACACCGATAAAATCATTACCTAAACGTATTGCTTCTTCTCTGCTGAGACGCACTACATCCTTTACTCTGGTTGAAAAATTTGCTTCCATTTGATTTTTTTTAATGGGTAGATTAATGTGTAATTAGACTACGATTCAAAACTACAATACATTTCTGATTTCCAAATCATTTTTCTCCACAATTTTTAATGAATTATTGTTAGTAAAAACGTTTGCCTAAGTGAAAATGTTGTCTGTATTCTTATTATTTTCGTCGGATCGAATTTTGCAAAAGTTATGCAAATAAAAAAGAAGTGACAAGATGGCAGATGGTGAAAGAATAATAAAAATAAATATTGAGGATGAAATGAAAGCCGCATACATTGATTATTCAATGTCGGTAATTGTTTCAAGAGCACTTCCTGATGTGCGTGATGGGTTTAAGCCTGTGCACAGAAGGGTTTTATTTGGAATGAATGAATTAGGGGTTTTCTCTAATCGTCCACATAAGAAGTCAGCAAGAATTGTTGGGGAAGTTTTAGGAAAGTATCACCCACACGGAGATTCTTCTGTTTACGATACGATGGTTCGTATGGCGCAACCGTGGAGTTTGCGTTATCCTTTAGTTGACGGACAAGGTAACTTTGGTTCAGTAGATGGAGATAGTCCTGCAGCAATGCGTTATACAGAGGTACGTATGCGTAAGATGGCTGAAGAGATGTTAGAAGATCTTGACAAAGAAACCGTTGATTGGAGACCTAACTTTGATGATTCATTGGAAGAACCAACTGTATTACCTTCAAAGATTCCAAATTTATTAATAAATGGTTCTTCTGGTATTGCGGTAGGGATGGCTACAAACATGGCTCCTCACAATTTAAGTGAAGTGTGTGATGGTATTGCAGCGTTCTTAGAAAATCCAGAAATTGAAATAGAAGACTTGTTACAATACGTTAAAGCACCTGATTTTCCAACAGGAGGTACCATTTACGGTTATGAAGGTGCGCGTGATGCATTGATGACGGGTAGAGGTCGTATCGTTATCCGTGGAAAAGCAATTATTGAAGAAGAAAACGGTCGCGATCAAATTATCGTTTCTGAAATTCCATACCTTGTGAACAAGGCGGATATGATCAAGAAAACGGCTGACCTGGTTAATGATAAAAAATTAGAAGGTATTTCAGATATTCGTGATGAATCGGATAGAAATGGAATGCGTATCGTGTATGAATTAAAGCGTGATGCAATTCCAAACGTTGTTCTAAACAAATTATACAAAGATACAGCTTTACAAAGTTCATTCTCTGTAAACAACATTTGTTTGGTGGATGGTCGACCGGTAATGCAAAACTTGAAACAACTTATTTCTGAATTCGTAAGATTCCGTCATGAAGTTGTAATTCGCAGAACAACGTACGATTTACGGAAAGCAGAAGAAAGAGCACACATATTAGAAGGATTGATTATAGCTTCTGATAACATTGATGAAGTAATTGCTATTATTCGTGCTTCTAATTCACCAGAAGCTGCGCGTGAAAACTTAATCAAGCGTTTTAACTTATCAGACATCCAATCGCGTGCAATTGTTGAAATGCGTTTACGTCAGTTAACTGGATTAGAGCAAGATAAGTTACGTACAGAATATGCTGAATTGATGGCGTTAATTGCGGATCTAAAAGATATTTTGGCAAATCAAGAAAGAAGAATTCAAATCATTAAGGACGAAACCTTATACATCAAAGAAAAATTTGGTGACGTGCGTCGTTCAAATATTGAATACTCTGCAACGGAAATGCGTATTGAAGATTTAATTGCGGATGAAGAAGTTGTAATTACGATTTCTCATGCAGGTTATATCAAACGTACATCGTTAACAGAATATAAAGTTCAAGCACGTGGAGGAATGGGATCGAAAGGTGCTGCTACACGAGATAAAGATTTCTTAGAGCATTTATTTGTTGCGACCACTCACAATTATCTATTAGTATTTACTGAAAAAGGTAGATGTTTCTGGATGCGTGTGTTTGAAATTCCAGAAGGAAACAAGCAAACAAAAGGTAGAGCTTTATTGAATTTGATTAACATTGGTCAAGATGATAAGATCAAAGCTTATGTAAAGGTTCAAGACTTGAAAGATAAAGAGTATTGTGAAAACAATTACATCATTATGTGTACACGTCAAGGTGTGATCAAGAAAACAAGTTTGGCTGCTTATGCTCGTCCAAGAACGAATGGAATCAATGCGATAACTATTCGCGATAACGATGAATTATTAGAAGCAAAATTAACTGACGGTAGCAACGAAATCGTAATTGCAACTAAAAACGGTAGAGCGATTCGTTTCAACGAAGAAAAAGTTCGTGGAATGGGTAGAAATGCTGCTGGAGTTCGTGGTGTAACTTTAACGAGTGACACAGATGAAGTTGTGGGAATGGTTTGTGTACGTGACCTTCATTCAACAGTATTAGTTGTTTCGGAGAAAGGTTACGGTAAGCGATCATTCTTGAATGATCCTGAAGATGGCGAACCTGTTTACAGAGTTACGAACCGTGGAGGTAAAGGTGTTAAAACGTTAAATGTAACGGATAAAACAGGTCAATTGCTTAGCATTCAGGTTGTTTCTGATGATGAAGATTTAATGATCATTACGAAAGCCGGAATTACGATTCGCATGCACATCGATTCATTACGTGTAATGGGAAGAGCTGCACAAGGAGTTCGGTTAATCAATCTTAAAGGATCGGCTGCTATTGCTGCAGTTGCTAAAGTTCCAAGAAGTGATGATGAGGATGAGCCTTTGTATGACGAAGATGGTAATATTATAATCCCGGATGAACCAGAAATGATTGATCCAGAATATATCGAACCAGCGCAAGATGCAGATTCAAATGCTTCTCCAGAGCTTGGCACGGATATTGAAAATGCGGACGACGAAGAATAATTTGATTCAAATTTTTAAAGAAATGAAGACAAAAAAAATAAGCTTAGCCCTAGCAATTGTTGCTGGAATATTTGGGAACGATGTAGTTGCTCAACGAAATAATGAAACATCTGCAGCTGTGGAGTACAAAAGCTTTGAAAAAATGCTTGGCATGGCAATGATGGGAGGTGATTTGCAAGAAGAAGCAATGAAACGTTCGATTTTAAAAGCAAAAGAATACATCGATTTAGCCGCTGTTCATCCGGATACAGAAAAAAGCCAAAAAACACTTTTTTACAAAGGTGAAATCTATTATGGATTATTGATGACGGCCGCCATGACGAAAGATTCAACATTGGGCGGTAAAATTGATGGAAACGCTGCAAACGTTTCAATGACAGCATATAGCAATGCTTGGAAATTGGGTAAAAAGTTACAGCCAGAAATTGAAGAGTCTTTGGGGCAAAAAATGTCAATGATGCAGATGGGAATTGAACCTTTGACAAAGGAAAATAAATACCTTGAATTAGCTCAATTGAATGATGGTTTAGCTGGAATGAATTCGATCATGAATATTCAGGATACGATCTCAATTTATAACTCAGGCTATTACTATGAAAAAGCTGAAAAATTAGATAGCGCAGGTGCTCGTTTTTATAGTGCTGCTCAGTTAGGATATAGAGGTGCAGGAACTTATGCAACAGCTGCTAGTTTATATCGTAAAGCTGGAGATAAAGCTAAAGCTGAAATGATATTAATGGAAGGGATGAAAAAATACCCAACAGAAAAATCATTGTTGGTACAAATGGTAAATGCTAAAATTGAGGCAGGTGATTCTAAAGGTGCAGAAGATTTCTTAGCTAAAGCAATTGAAACGGATCCAAATAATAAAGTTTTGCATTACACGATTGGTACAGTTTTGATTGAGTTGAAGCAAAATGATAAAGCTACAGCTGCGTTGAGAAAAGCATTGGAAATCGATCCAAACTACACAGATGCTAATTACCAATTGGGCGCACATTTAGTTGGAGTTGCTGCAGAAATTAAGAAAGAAGCTTCCACGCTTAAATTAGGAGATCCTAAGTTTGATGCATTGGATAAGAAAGCAATGGATACTTACCGTGAAGCAATTCTTCCTTTGGAAAAAGTTGTTGCTGTTGAGCCAACAAACCGTGAGGTTTTACTTATCATTTCCCAGATTTATAGAAAATTAGGTGAAACTGAGAAAGCAAAAGAATATAAAGCAAGAGTTGACGCGTTGAAGTAACAGTTAACGTATACTGCATTTAAAAAAGCCTTTCATCATTTGATGAAGGGCTTTTTTGTTTTACCTTTGTTTCAAAATAACAATACATGAAAGTTTACAATAATATTCTTGAAACAATTGGAAATACACCAATCGTTAAGTTAAACAAGTTAACAGCTGATTTCCCTTGTCCAGTTTATGTGAAAATTGAAACAACTAATCCTGGTAATTCTGTAAAAGATAGAATGGCAGTGAAGATGGTTGAAGATGCTGAAAAAAGCGGATGGTTGAAACCTGGTGGAACAATCGTTGAAGGAACTTCAGGGAACACAGGAATGGGACTTGCACTGGCATGTATTGTTAAAGGATATAAGTTGGTTTGTGTATTAAGTGACAAACAAAGTAAAGAGAAATCTGATATTTTACGTGCAGTAGGTGCAGAGGTAATTGTTTGCCCAACAGCCGTTGCGCCAGAAGATCCACGTTCGTATTATTCCGTTTCTAAAAGATTAGCGACAGAGATTCCTAATGCGATCTACATGGATCAGTACAATAATTTAAGCAATCGTACAGCGCATTATGAGCAAACTGGACCCGAAATTTGGGAACAAACAGAAGGAAAAATAACGCATTTTGTGGTGGGTGTTGGAACAGGTGGAACAATCTCTGGCGTTGGTAAATATTTGAAAGAAAAAAATCCAAACATTCAAATTTGGGGAATTGATACCTATGGTTCAGTATTTAAGAAATACCATGAAACAGGAATCTTTGATGAAAATGAAATTTATCCGTACATCACCGAAGGTATAGGTGAAGACATTCTTCCAGAAAATGTAGATTTCTCGGTAATCGATCATTTTGAAAAGGTAACCGATCGTGATGCAGCAATCTATACACGAAGAATTGCGCGCGAAGAAGGAATTTTTGTTGGAAATTCTGCTGGATCAGCCATAAAAGGATTAATCCAAATGAAAGATAAGTTAAAACCAACGGATGTTGTGGTTGTGTTATTTCATGACCACGGAAGTCGTTATGTTGGTAAAATGTTTAACGACGATTGGATGCGTGAGCGTGGTTTCTTAGAAGAAAACAATGCAACTGCTTCAGATTTAGTAGCAAGTCATAAAGATGAACCATTGGTAACCTTGTTTGGTGAAGAATTGGTGTCACATGCGATTATGAAAATGAGAAAATTCAATATTTCTCAAATTCCAGTGATGAAGGATAATAAATTTGTGGGTTCTATCGATGATGCGCATTTATTTCAAGTGTTGGTGGATAATCCTAACCTTAGAGATATGCCAGTTTCAAGCGTTATGCAAGCGCCACTTCCAATTGTGAAAAGCACAACGCCAATGGATGTGGTTTCGAAACTTATCAATAAAGAAGTACCCGCTGTGTTAGTGGAAATGGAAAATGGTAATTTTCATATTTTGACTAAACATGATATCATTCAAAGCATAGCATAAGTAATGCTAACCTCACATGATCAATTAGGGAATGTGTTGCTTTTTAACGCGCATCCTTCCCGAATTGTTTGTTTGGTTCCTTCCATTACAGAGTTGTTATTCGACTTAGGTCTAGGCGATAAAGTAGTGGGTATTACTAAGTTTTGTGTTCATCCTGCTTCATGGAAAGATGAAAAAACCATAATTGGTGGAACCAAAAATATCGCGTGCGCAAAAGTGAATGCGTTGTTTCCAGATCTGGTAATCGCCAACCAAGAAGAAAATGAGCTGTCACAAATTGAGGAATTGCGAAAATTCAATACGGTTTGGGTGAGTAAAGTGGATACCCTTGCAGCGTCGTTAGAATTGATTGTTTTACTCGGAGAACTTTTGGGCGTACAAAATAAGGCGACTGAAACAGTGACTGCGCTTGAAGCTATTTACCGCGATTTTCCAAAAGTTACTGTTCCGCTATCGTTCGTTTATTTGATTTGGAAAAATCCGATCATGGTTGCAGGAAATGACACCTATATCCATCATGTCCTTTCCAATTTTGGTTTTAAAAATGCAATCCAGGTGCAGCGTTATCCGGAAATTGATTTAAACGATTATGCCTCGGTCGACTGTGTGTTCTTAAGTTCAGAACCTTATCCATTTAAAGCAAACGACGTGGCAGCGTTTCAATCCGTTGTTGGCAGTAAAACAAGGGTTTTGTTGGTGGATGGCGAAGTTTTTTCGTGGTACGGCTCGCGCTTGCTGCATGTGAAAGAATATTTGCTTACCTTATTACATCAATTCTAGCCCTGATTGGAGCGGCATCTTTCGATTTTTCATCGAAAATACAGCATAAAGCAGGATTAGCTCCAAGCCGTTTAGTGGATCTCAAAAAATAGGAGAAGCTAGGTGCTGCTTGATAATGATGATTTACGTACCTTTGCAAAAAAATTCAATATGTT
>JAYSRU010000170.1:0-34338 GCA_043720875.1 Crocinitomicaceae bacterium | reverse complement strand
TTAAACCAAATAAAGGAATCAGATGGTCGGTTTCTTGAATGATGTTACCGTCTTTTGCGTGTGTAATGGTTAACGATTCAACTTTGCCATTTCCACTTATGCTGGTGATTTCGGCTTCGGTAATTAATTTAATTTTACCCGCCTCAGCCATGTTAATCACTTTTTGAACAGAATCTAAATGCCCACGAAACGAAGCACTTCTGTGCACCAAAACAACTTCTGTGGTTATTTGGTTTTCTACAAGATAAATAGCCCAATCTAATGCAGAGTCGCCACCTCCAGCGATCACAACACGTTTGCCTCTGTAAAATTCGGGATCTTTGATCATGTATTCTACGCCATGATCCTCGTAGGTTTCTAAATTTTCGATAGGCGGTTTTCTGGGTTCAAATACCCCAAGGCCGCCAGCGATCATAACGATTGGCGCGCTGTGTTGTGTTCCTTTATTGGTAGTAACAATAAACTTATTGTCCTCCGTTTTTTCTATGGTCTGTGCTGCTTCACCTAATGTGAAACCAGGTTTGAACGGGGCTGATTGCTCCATCAAATTATTTACTAAATCACCCGCGAGAACGGTTGGAAATCCAGGGATATCGTAGATTGGTTTTTTTGGGTATATTTCGGTTAACTGACCTCCGGGTGTAGGTAACGAATCTATTAAATGGCACTTTAGCTTTAAAAGTCCGGCTTCAAAAACGGTGAATATTCCACATGGCCCTGCGCCAATGATTAATATGTCTGTCTCTATCATAATCTAAAAAATATTTGCAAAATTAATCTAATTTGGAGAAAGCGGGTCTAATCGGTTGGGATATGTTGTAGTTTGTGCTGTTTTTTTATAAGAAGTTAACGTATTCAGTTAAAACATTTCTTCTGTGTGTTAGAAAAAAGTAGTGCATGGATTAAAATTGAAACACGTCGCGCTTTTTGTTTACGACGTGTTTCAAAGGGATGTTATATTCCAACAATTGAGTTGATTTCAATTTCTGTGATTTCTCGTGGTTGTCCTGCTTTGGTTTTATAGTTGCGGTTCACTTTTTTTCCAATGATGGCAAATTGCTTTCCTTTTTGACCATAGTCTTCCATGTATTTGGCAAATTGCCCCCAACCAATTATTCTGTGCCATTCGGTAATCGTCGTTGTTTTTCCGTTGATGGCTCTAATTTCTTCGTTCGTTGCCAAAGAAAAGCGCACCATTTTTTTGCCACTTTCAAAATTTGTTATTTCTGGATTCGAACCTAAGTTCCCTACTAATGTTACTTTGTTTCTGATTGATTTCATGTTTTGTTTTAGTTAAATGAATAGCTGGTTTCGATTGCAACACCGACTTGTCTGTTGTTCAATCGCAAGTCGGTGTTGTTTCTCGAGAAATTGTGGTGTTTGTATTAGAGAATTACTAGATCATTGGCATGAATCTCTGTAACGAATTGTTTCTTGCCGTCTTTGCTTTGAAAGAATCTGGAAATTAGTTTCCCTTCGAGTGCAAGCTGTGATCCTTTCACCGCAAACTGTTGTAATATCATTGCATTACGTCCGGTTACTAGTATTTTGTGCCAATTCGTTAACGATTTAAGTTCACCTTTTTCGTTGATGTAGCTTTCTTTTGTGGCGATTGAAAATGTTCCTTTGTTGCTGCCATTCGTGGCAGTGATTAACGGTTGACTTGAAATTTTACCGATTAATTGTACGTGGTTTATGTTTGTTGTGTTCATGAAAATGTGTGTTGAATGAAAAATAAATATTGAATAAAATGTGTAAGTGTATTGTCTAGTTTTGTTCAGGAATCAAGACACCTTTTTTGCGTTGTACCAATTCTGCGAAATCACGCATTTCAATTTGGCAGATCTCACGATTTTCACCTTCCTTGGTTTGGTATTTATTGTACGTAAGCTTGCCTTCAAGCATAACTTCGGCGCCTTTTTTCAAAAATTCGTTGACACGTTCGGCTGTTTTACCCCAGCAGATGATGTTGTGCCATGACGTTTTTTCTTCCCATTCGCCTTTTTTGTTTTTGAAATTTTCATTTACGGCTAGACTAAACGTGGTCTTGATGTTGCCGGTTTCAAATGTTTTTGTTTCAGGCTCTTTTCCTAATCTGCCTATCAAACTCACTGTGTTTTTGTACGTATTCATATTACTTGTTTTTAGACATGTGAAAGTTTAAGATTTTGTGGTTCACATGTATTGTTAGTTGTCTCGACAGTGTTTCTGATTTCGACGATGCAAAGATCTATACCTATCAAATCTTGAAACGGTTATTTACCACTTACTGTCGAATATTAGTTGTTTGTAAACGGTTATAATCGTTTTTGTGACTGAAATAGAACGAGTTAGATTAAATATTTATTTTTTTATTTCTTGATTTTTTATTTCTTGAAAACAAAAAAATCTGGGATCAAAAAGAAAAGTGTAGCTTTAAATCAAATTTAGAAAGATGATTTTAATTATATTGTTTGCAGTTTGGTATTACAGACTTGGGGTTGAGTTTAATAAGCAAGGATGGGTGTATGCGCTTATTGGAGCAGGAATCTTTTTTGTTTCGCAAATAATAGCCGGAGTAATTGCGGTTATTCTTGACCTAACTGGAACTGGAGAAGTGATAATATTAACTTTAGTGGTAAGCGTTGGAATAACAGCGTTAAGCTATAACCTGATTCGAAAAAGCTTGCGAAATAATCCTGGAAACACAAAAGGCAACGACGAGTTATTGGATTGATTGAGCACGAATTTACTCTTGCTTCACCATTTCAACTTCTTCGGCATTGATTTACTTTTTCAGCTGCCATGCATCGGTCAACAGTTCTAATAATTCATATATTTTATTGGAGAACTAACACATGAAGCCTGAAATTAATCGTTACTTTCAACAAATAATAATAACGTTACCGTGAAACTACTATGAACCTTTCCAAATACACTAAAGCCGGTTTTACTTGGGTTTGAAGTTGAGTTAGTTGCAAGTAACATGTATGTGGAAATAGACGCAAATGAGTTTAGCGATACGTTATGAGCAAGTGTAAAAGACGACCGTGCAACGACAAACAGACGACTAGAAACGAGAAAAAAGTAAACCATCTTGACAGTTGAACACAGACATAAAGACTACATAACATTTGGACAGCGAGAAAGGCGACACTGCTTGCCGACACTTCTGTGTTTTGATTTTTTTTTCACCGGACAAATATTTTTAAACACCTAGCCCACAAATGGCACATTCGGTTTTGCCTGTTATACGAGCGTACCTTTCATAAAACCAAAAGAGCCATTTTTTTTACCAAGGCATCGACAAGAATGTTAACTTTGAATCTACAAATGAATACAAATACTGACATATCCATATTTTATTTTATCGCAGGACTTGGACTTATACTCGGCGCTATGATTATTTATTTAATCATTCGACTGATAAAAACCGAAAAGAAAAGAAATATCGCTGAGACTAAATTTCAACAACTTGAAGGAAAGATAAACACACTGCAACTTGAAACCCTTGAATCAAAACTAAATCCACATCTTTTTAAAAACATTCTTAATTCAATTCAATCTCACGCCTATCAGACATACTTTGCATTAGACAAACTTTCTAATGTTTTGGATTACATACTTTATGATAGCAGGCACAAATTTGTTACACCAAAAGAAGAAATTGAATTTGCACTGAACCTGATTGAAATTAATAAAATAAAAGTAAGTCCTCTTTTTGAATTGAAAGTAAAATCTAAAATCAATGAATATGAACCTTTATATGAACAAAAGATTTTAGCCCCTTTAATTTCAATAGACCTCATTGAGAATGCTTTTAAACACGCGGATTTACAAAGTGCTGATGCTTTTATATCAATCGTATTTGAATTTAAAGACAATACATTTTACCTAACCGTTTCAAATAAAATGTCGAGCCGAAGCCCTATGAAAAAAGAAAAGGGTGGAATTGGAATTGATACGTTAAATCAACGACTACAAATAATTTACCAAGACAATTTTAAACTCGACAGGTTTACTGAAGGAGAAGTATATATTACCCGTTTAAAAATTAATTTACTTGAACACAAAGCTAAAATGCTTACTGCTAGATGACGAGCTGCCAGGACTAACTTATCTGAAAATGCTCTGTGAACAGCTTCCTGAATTGGAAGTTGTAAAGGCGTTTAACAGCCCGAAATTATTTTTAATGGAGTTACCAAACCTTGATTTTGACTTGTGCATTCTTGACATAGAAATGCCTGAAATGAATGGATTGCAGGTAGCAAACCTACTAAATGGAAAGCCCGTTATTTTCACAACAGCATATAAGGAGTATGCAGCAGAAGCCTTTGACATTAATGCAATTGATTATGTTAGAAAGCCCGTTAAAAAAGAGCGACTTCAACAGGCAGTATCCAAAGCATTTAATCAAATTATAGAAAACAAAGCTGCAAAACGTTTTATTCAGTTAAATACTGATAAAGGCAAAGCACTTATTTTCCTTGACCAATTGTGTTATGTGAAAATTGCGGAATCAGATAGCAGAGATAAAATAGCTACTCTTTCTGATGGCACAACGATAACTATAAAAAATATTTCCTTTGAAAAGCTTCAAGCGTTATTACCAATTAATAACTTTTGTAGAGTGAACAAAAAAGAGCTAATTGCTTTGAAAATTGTTCAGGTATTTTCGTATGATGAAATAACTACTACGTTGAAAGATAACCATGGTAAATCTTTGAAAACCACATTGAATGAATCTTATCGGAATGATTTCTTAAAAAAGGTAGCGATTTGATTACAATATTGTTCCCTTTCATTACAAATTATGCTTCATTGAATTCATGAGTTAATTCTCGGCTACATTTAACTCCTATTTTTGAATTCTAAATATTCAAAATTCAATAAATAATGTTACGAGTAATTGGCTATTTATTTATCCTAGTTTGCACACAAAGTTCAATTTGTTATGCACAAGAGCCTAAAGTAAAAGTTTCAGCCTATGATGGAATTGTTATAGTGGGTTATGTTGATAATGGTGGATTTTCCAATTTTACTGGTCCGAATGTTAATTTAGTTTACAAGCACTCCAAATTCATTTTAGGAGCATTGCCTTCCTTACGTTATAAGCAAGACAATTCAACTCCCAAAAATTCATTCGTAACCCCAAATCTTGGAATAGGCTTCACATACAGTTACAAAATGTTTGCTGTTCAATTACCACTTTATTACAATGTAAAAACAGCAACACAAAATGGTAATTGGCAAATTGGCTTTGGTTTAGGATTGAGATTAAATGAGTTGAATACAAAAAATAAAAAAATATGAAGAAATTTAAGAATAGTTTTTTTTACATAGGTGTAATAGGTGGGTTTTCTGCGTTGATGTATTGGACTGTTTTGCTTGGAGCAAAATTAGAGCAAGGAAGAAATATAGTAATACTTGAAACTGGCAAAAGTCAGTGGCAGAACTTTATGGATTCTTTAGTTCATAATTTAGAACATCCTCTAGCCATCCTTTTAGCCCAAATAGTTACCATCATTTTCGTAGCCCGTTTTTTTGGTTGGATTTGTAAAAAGATAGGACAGCCAACCGTAATAGGAGAAATTATTGCTGGTATTGTTTTAGGTCCTTCACTTATAGGAATGTATTTCCCCGAATTTTCCAGTGCTTTATTCCCAACACAGTCATTAGGTAATTTACAGTTTTTAAGTCAAATCGGCTTAATTCTTTTTATGTTCGTCATTGGAATGGAACTGGACTTGAAAGTGCTAAAAAACAAAGCACACGAAGCGGTTGTAATTAGTCACGCAAGTATCATTATTCCTTTTGCTTTAGGTATGGGACTGGCGTATTTCATTTACGAATCTTTTGCACCACAAGGTGTTCAATTTTTGTCATTCGGTTTATTTTTAGGAATTGCAATGAGTATTACAGCATTTCCTGTTTTGGCTAGAATTGTTCAAGAAAGGGGTCTGCATAAAACACGTTTAGGAACAATTGTTATTACGTGTGCTGCAGCAGATGATATTACGGCTTGGTGTTTATTAGCGGCCGTAATTGCTATTGTTAAGGCTGGTTCATTTGTTAGTGCATTATATATTATCGGATTGGCAGCGGCTTATGTTTTGTTAATGATTAAAGTAGTAAGACCTTTCTTAAAACGAGTAGGAGATTTGCACTCAACAAGAGAAAATCTAAGTAAACCCATTGTCGCTATATTCTTTTTAACCTTAATAATTTCTTCTTATGCAACAGAGGTAATTGGTATTCACGCCTTATTTGGTGCTTTTATGGCAGGAGCAATTATGCCTGAAAACACAAGATTCAGAAGCATATTTATTGAAAAGGTTGAAGATGTTGCACTTGTGTTATTACTTCCGCTATTCTTCGTATTTACAGGTTTAAGAACTGAAATCGGTTTGCTCAACGACCCATTTCTATGGAAAGTAACAGGTCTAATTATTTTGGTTGCTGTAGTTGGGAAATTTATTGGGAGTGCTTTAGCGGCAAAATTCGTAGGCCAAAATTGGAAGGATAGCTTGACCATTGGAGCGTTAATGAATACAAGGGGCTTAATGGAATTAGTGGTTTTAAATATTGGTTACGACCTTGGTGTTTTAACTCCTGAAATTTTTGCAATGATGGTGATAATGGCATTAGTTACAACTTTTATGACAGGGCCTTCATTGGATTTTATTAATTGGATTTTCAAAACAAAATCGGTTGAAGCATCGCAAGAGATTACCGAAATGAGTAAATATAGAATCCTTGTTTCGTTTGGTAACCCTGAACGTGGAAAATCACTTTTACGATTAGCTAGTGGATTAACAAAAAAGTTAAGCGAAAATACATCTATTACTGTAATGCACCTAACATCTAGCAATGAGATGCATCAATTTAACACAGAAGAATATGAAGCTGAAAGTTTTGCTCCAATCATTCAAGAATCAAAGGACTTAAATCAAAAAATAATCACCCTTTACAAAGCCTCTAATGACATTGATACAGATATTGCGGAAGTTGCAAACAAAGGAAATTTTGATTTGCTTTTAATTGGTGTGGGACAATCCATTTACGAAGGAAGTTTATTGGGAAAAATTTTAGGTTTCACGACAAAAATAATAAACCCTGAAAAATTAATTAATCAAGTTACCGGTAAAGAAAGTCTTTTTGAAACCTCACCATTTGACGACAGAACAAAAACAATACTAGGGAAAAGTGACATATCTGTAGGTGTTTTGGTTGACAAAGGGCTTGAAAAAATAGACCAAGTATTTATTCCGATTTTTAGTGAAAAGGATATTTATTTAATACTGTTTGCTCAAAAATTGATTAGAAATTCAGGTTCACAAATAACAATCGTAGATGCAGAAGGTCAAATAAAAAATAATTCTGAAATTAAAGAACTCATCAGAGCCATTGAACAATTTGCACCCAATCATATTAATTTAATTAATGAACGTGTAATTGAAAAAGACTTTTTAAAACAAAATCATTTAATGATTATTAGCGCAAACAGTTGGAAAAAACTTATTGAAACAAAAAGCGTTTGGCTATCTGACATACCGTCAACGCTAATTCTTTCAGACAAAAATTAAATCTTACAAATGATTTCCATAGCAGTTCCTACCCTAAAAAAGGTTTAAAAATATTTTTCCTTCAAAAAAATTAAAACACCCGACACAAAAACCAACTCGACAATGACGTTGAAACCTAATGTTGACAATGGTTTAAAAGGACGAATGACAAAAACACTAGCTGGTAATAACTAGAACACGGGTTTGGCAAAAGTGGCGGTTAAGTGCTTCGTATGACCGTTTTTCGTGAATTTGAACTTTCGTGCTTCGTATGAAATTCAGCGGTGAAAATCGCCACCTTCGCTTAGCGCGGGAACGTTACAGTCAACTAAAACTAACATCATCCAACTGTAACAAAAAACCTCAAACCAACCAATTCAGCGTTTATCGTTTCGAAATCTCGCTTAATTCCCTATATATGTTTACTCCGCCTTCACCATTTCGACTTCTTCGGCATTGATTCTTTTTTGTGCAAACAACCAATCGTACATGGCGTCTGATCGAAATACTCTTTCCAATTCAGAATGCCCGGCGCCTTTGTGAATGGTCCAAATCATGTTTTTGCCGCTGTTTACACAGTTAATGGAGTCCACAACTTTTATAGATTGAGAAATGGGAACGGGTTTGTCTAATCGCCGTGTTGAATGAATAAAATGTTTAAATCAAAATAAAGTTGCACTTTAGTGGAACTTATCGTAAATTTGGAAAGTGGAAAACAAAATTAAAGTAAGAACAGTCATAACCTATAAAAGCTACTTTGAAGAATTCTTTGTAAAACAAAAAAGCAAGGTTCAAGATAAAATAATCTGGACATTGGATTTAATACAAGAGTTGCCAAGAGTCCCTGAAACGTATTTAAAGCATCTTGAAAACACGGATGGACTTTACGAGATAAGAGTGAAACAAGGAAGTGATATTTATAGAATATTTTGTTTTTTTGATGCGGGGAAACTTGTTATTTTAGCAAATGGGTTTCAAAAGAAAACTCAAAAAACACCGAAACAAGAAATCGAAAAAGCACTAAAAATTAAAGAAGAATATGAAAGCGAAAAATAACATTGCAACACTAGACCAGTTCAAGGACAAACACTACGGAAAAGTTGGTACAAAAAAACGTGACACGTTAGAAGATGGTTATGAAAACTTTAAAATTGGAGCATTAATACATGAGGCACGCCTTGAAAAAGGAATGACTCAAGAGCAACTTGCTGAAAAAGTTGGTACTACAAAATCATATATTTCTAAAATTGAAAATAATATTAAAGAGGTTCGACTTTCGACTTTGAAAAAAATTATAGAATTAGGACTTGGAGGAAATCTTGAATTATCCATAAAACTATAACCAAAGAAATAACCGCTGTGAAGAGAAGTATTACCAGTAAGTAAAAACCAAATCCTTGAATGGATGATTAAAAACAAATTAAATAATGAAACTTTTTCTTGCAACATTTATTATTTGCACAGCTCTTTCTTTTTGTGCCCAGAAAACCCAAAACTCTAAGAATATTACAAATGAAAATTCTGAAAATCATACAAATATTCCTGGAACAAGATTATTCATGATTCCTCCTAATGGATTTGAAGTCTCAAAAAGTTTTATTGGCTTGCAAAAAGGGGATAATTACCTAATTCAAATTTATGACCTTGATGGGGGAAATTTTTACTCAAATGCTAAAAATGTTAGCAAGAAGGCTTTTGAAGATAAAGGAATGAAAGTATTAGAATATGCTGAATTTCAATTAAATGGCTATCCTGTAAAATACTTACATGTTCAAGGATTAAATAATATAATGTCACATCAATTTATTTTTGGTGATTCTACATTTTGTTTAATGGCATTAGGAGCATATCCAGTTGGACAAGAGGAATTTGGAAAGAAAATAAAAGAATCCATTTTCACTATGTGGTATGATAAAAACACTATTGTTGACCCTATGTCGACAGCATTGTTTTCAGTAGATCAATCCAAATCTAAATTTAAATTTTATCAATCTGCATCTAACGTATTTTCATACACAGTTGACGGAAAAAAAAATAGTGATAGATTCGCACCATTGATATTAATTTCCCAACTTCCAAAGGAACAAAATATTACATTCGATGGAGTTTCTGAAGTTTTAATTAATGGACTAAAGCAAAGTGGGTTTATCATGAAAGATGTTGAAACACAAGAAATGAAGACTGTTAATGGTAAAGACGCATATAAAAAAGTCTTTAATGGATACTTAAATGATAAAAAGGTCAAAGTATACTTCTTAATTTTTATGAATTCCGACCAGTGTGTTGCATTTTCTGGGCTAACCTATTCAGATAATGAAAATAATTTGAATGAGTTTAAAAAACTAAGTGAGACTTTAAAAATTAAATAATACTGCTAACACACGTCTAGTGAAAGAGCCGGAATCTCGTTGCCGAAAAACAATTAATTGAAAACAAAACGATCTTGGATCGCAAATAAAACTAATTTTAAGAATCGCCACCTTCGCTTTGCACGGGAACGTTACAGTCAACTAAAACACACCATACACAAGATGTGGGGAACTTTAAGCAATAGAGAAAAACCTCAAATGACCTAATTCAAAGTTTATCGTTTCACAGCAACGCTTAATTCCCTAAATGGTCTGAATTACCCTATATTCGCGAAAAACATGAAATGTGTGATATTGTAAGATCAGTAGCTTTTATCAATTCTCAAAAACTCCATTCAAAAGGTGTAACGCGTACTAATTTAGATGATTTAGATGAATCAATGGCGAAGTAGTCTGATTTGTTAATGCGTCAAATAGATCTACTTAATCCTAACGTTTTTATTTTTGCGAACACGCTCCATCTATATCGAACAGTTCTAAATTTGTCAAATGAAACTTTGACTAAGCGGAGCAGGGTAAGTGATATTTTGAAGGAAGGGAAATTGTTTATTGATGCATATCATCCTGCGCAAACAATTGTGAAAAGAGGGAATTATGTTAATGATATTGTTGAATTGGTAGAAAAGTGGTCAAATGGAGAATTGATTCAATAATTCCCCAAAGCTCCAATTAATCGTCTTTTAATCTCGTCTCTTAACCATTCTGGCTCCAAAACAGTCACCCGTTCTCCTTGTTTTAATATTTGTTCCTGCAACTCATAGTTAGGGCGAATTAGCAATTTAATCCGCAATTCTTTTTCATCATCATTTATAATTATTTGAGTGGGGTGAATGGGTTGTGTTTTTATATAATGCCCTTGATCCGCTCGGTAGGATAGCACAACATCTTCCACGTCTGATTGAGAATAAACGAGTCCTACTATTTCATTGAACGCATCTTTTGGATGTTTCATTTTTGGTTTGAAACCTTCAGACAATATTTCAAGATTTGTAATGCGTTCCAAACCAAAACTTCGGAAATCTCCATTCGAAAAACAACCAAAAACATACCAACGATTTTGGTATTGTTTCAACAGATGAGGGAAGAGGATTATTTTTTTCGGTTCGTTCTTCCAGAAATTTTGATGGTTAAATTGAATTATACTTCGGTCTACAATTGCGGCTAGTAATTTTCCTATGATTTCATCTTTGAGCGGAATTGCAGACCTATCAAAATCAATATAGTCTATGTTTTTGCTGCTCTTAATCAAAGTTTCATTAATTACCCTGGCGGTATTAAACAACTCAAAAACATGCATCCAGTTTTCAAAATCTTGTTTGCTATCGGCTTCAATGAAATATCCTTTATTTAAACGGTCATACTTAACTTCGATAAAACACATGTCGCGTAAAGTTCTCAAATCTCGTTGCACTGTTCGTTCAGTTGGAACAATGTCTTTATCTGTTAAATGATTCAAGATATCCTGCATAGAAGGAAACTTGTGGTCATAAACATAACTAAGAACAAGGCTTAGGCGCTCGACGGATTTGAATTGTGACATACTTTCAGATTAAAAGGGATTCAGTATTTCAAATATAATTATTAAAACGACATTTGCTGGCGGTTGTAGGTTGTTTTTTATTTAAACTAGAATAGCTTTGTGATATGTTAGCAATAATCATTAACTTCGAACATGACTGAAATTGAAATAAAATCAATTGAACATTTGTTTGAAAATGTCAAAACTATTCAAAAAAAACATGAGGATTTCGCAGAAGTAACTGGAGGAAATTACAACGTGTTTAAAATATTGGGAGTAACTACGAGTGAGTTGAGTCATTCGTCCATTATCTCCAATCTTCTAAATAAAAATGGCAGCCATGGTCAAAAAGATTTGTTCTTAAAGCAATTTATTGTTTTACTAAATGAAAAATACAGAAATCTCGTTGATGTGAGATTAAAAAACAATGAATTTAAAGACGATAAAATTAATCTAACACTTAAATATTTATCTAATTTTGAAACGACAATAAGTAAATCAATGGTTGAGTACTCATTAGGCACTATAGATCATGCAAAAGCTATAGGGGGTTTTATTGATATATTAGTCAGTGCACATGAAAAGAATATCATTATTGAGAATAAAATTTACGCAATTGACCAGCCAATTCAGCTTCTTCGTTACAAAAACTATGATTCAAATGCGCCGGTTGTATATTTGACTTTATTTCCTAAGTCTCCTAGTGGTGATTCTATTGGAGAAAAACATTCTCAAGAAACCCTAAAAGAAGGCGATGATTTTATTAATGTCAGTTATTCAGAGGATATTATAAAGTGGTTGAAAACCTGCCTTAAAGAGATTTACGACAAACCATTTTTACGAGAAACCTTGACACAATATTTGAATACAATAAATTTTCTGACAAATCAATCAAATAACAATGAAATGAGTAAAGACATAGCGACAACAATAATGAGTAATTCTGCATATTTCAAATCTTTCGAAGAAATTATAAAGACAAAAGACATAGTATATGATGAATTGATTGAGCGATTTAAATGTAGCATGGTTACTTTACTTGAAGAGTATGACAGCGGACTCAACCTTAATACATTCAGTTTAAAAAAAGGAGTTAAATATTCTGGATTTACCATTCAATCAGCGGATTTGAATATAAAGAAATTGAACATTCGTGTTGAAGAAGAAAATGAAAAGTTTTATATAGGTTTTGTAAGAAGTTCAGACACGAATAAAGATGATTTTCAAGAATTGCGAAGTATTTTTATTGATTCTGATTATATGAAAGTTAAACAATCACCTTCTTGGCCAGCGTATTCAGATTTGAAAGAATGTAATACATGGCAAGATTTCTTTAACTCTGTTATCAACGGAAAAATGGAAGAAATTATAAAATTGAACCTTGATAAAATGCTAGTAATATTTTACAAAGCTTATCCTGATTTAATTCCATAATCACACGGTTCTTGTCGTACTGTTAATGACAAATTCAAAACGCAGCCTAATTTGATTCAACTCATTCATTATTTGTGTTGGATTTAAATCAAGATTTGTTTCAAAGGTAGTTTTCAAATTGTCCAAATATTGAATTATTTCTTTTCTTACGATGTACGTTTTATAGTTTGATATTACCGTGTAAAAATCGAAATTCTTAACATATAACTCTTCATAGATTTCGATGTTGTATTGCGGAAATTCGCTTTCAAACTCTTTGACTGCGGTTTCGAAGAAGTCGGGAATATTAATAATAGTTTGGTCTATAATTTCGACGTATTTATTTTTCAATTTGAGATAAAGCTCCTGATTTATTTGTTGCACCAAAAATGACTTTCCATCGTCAAACATTTCAATAAAGTATTTCAGCTTTGAAATATCACCCAAAAGTGATTTTATTACGTCTATTTCTAATTCTTGCGTGGGTCTAAATTTCTCCATTTCCTTCTATTTTTTAGACAAATTTCTACGTTTACTTCGCCATAATGTGTCGTGCAAAGAATTAAACTAATTATTGGTTAGCGACTAGTATTTGTGAAGTTGTGGATTATTCCATTTCAACACGGATGGTTCGACACATTAAGCTGGCAAGACTGGAATTCTGTCTTCACGTTTTTCAAATGATCGGGAATTTTTTGACAATACTATTATCAACACCTCAAATTCGATAGCTATATTTTTTAACGGCTTAAGACTCAAATTAGTTTTATTCACAGAGGCTTTGCATTCCTTAACATCTGCAAGAAATCAATTACATAAACTTCATTATTTTCAATATGTTGGTCGTAGCGTAATATAGAAGCTTATGTTAGAATGGAAATTAAACATAAGACTGTTTTTACTTCTCATATTATTTTTTTAACGGTACGACATCTTGTGGCGGTATTGCAACTCAATTTTGCTTAATAATCTTAAAACATTAACTATGACACTCCAAATTGAAAACATTCGTGAAGAATACAGTCAAAAACATCAAAAATTAGAAAACGCAAGAATAATCTTGAAAGAAGAATTTGTTGGATTAGATTCTATCATTGATGATTTGATCAATTATATTAGTTCTTGGTATTCGTTTAATTCAATCCAAGATAAACCGTTTGTAATCAACCTTTGGGGATTGACGGGTGTTGGAAAAACATCTTTAGTAAATCGGCTTGTTGAATTAATAGATTTTAGTGACCGCTACTTTAGATTTGATTTGGGGGAAAAGAACAGTTCGATATCGTTTAGTCGTTCATTAAATACCCTATGTGAAAACAAAGATGAATCACCGGTAATTATCGCTTTAGATGAATTTCAGCACACAAGAACAATAACACAGCCTTTCCGAAAAGAAATTGAAGACGATAAGAATCGTATGGTTTGGGAATTAATCGATTCTGGAAATGTGAGCTTTATAGATTGGAAAAGTGGCATTTGGTCTTTCGAAAATTTTGTTCAAAAATTAGTTTGGTTAGAAAAAGCCGGGGTTCAAATTAAAGATGGTTTGGTTGTTACAAAGCATACACTTTTTTGCAAAGAGATGGGTGTTGAATTAAAAGAAAATGAACCAATTCTCTTTGTGTCGAGTGATTATTATGAAAACATTATTGAATTTGGAGGTGATCTTTTAAAAGTTGGACTACTTGAGGATGTGAAAAAACTACTGTTCACTTTTGATGCAAAGGAATCGATTGAATTTCTATTCAAAATACTTCAAATGGCAAAAAGACCATCCAATAAAAATTTTAATAAAGCGCTGATTTTTGTTTTAGGGAACATTGATGAAGCATATACAATGAGTGGTAATTTTTCAGCCGATATTGATGCAGATTTGTTTCACGAGTTGTCTTTAAAAATTACCGTACCTAAGATGAAAAAAGCATTGCGCGAACGGTTTCGTGACGAACAAATTGCAAGACTGGGGAATATCCATATTATTTATCCTGCTTTAAACAAAATGGCTTATCAAAGAATTATTAAATTGGAGTTGGACAAAACTGCCCACAAATTGAAGGAGCTTTTGTCTATGAATTTTGAATTTGACCAATCAGTTGAAAAACAAGTTTACAAAGAAGGAGTCTTTCCAACACAAGGTGTGCGCCCAATTTTCACTACGATTCAGCAGATTATTAAGAGTAAGTTAAGTCTGTTTCTATCAGAGTTGATGACTACTGAGTTGAACATTAATAAGCTTCAATTTTCAGTAAAAGATCAGCAAATTGTATGTAATTACTTCGATGAAGAACAATTAATGTTGAGCAAAACTGATAAGCTTGTTTCAACGCTTGAGCACTTAAGAATGAACCGCAAAGACGATTTGCAAGCAATTACAGCTGTGCACGAAAGCGGTCATGCAATCTTATCTGCAGTGCTGTTAAAAATAATTCCGGAAATGATTTATTCTGTTTCGTCGGATGCCGATTGTCATGGATTTATTTATACTCGATCGGAAAAAGAATTTATTTCTAAAAGCGAATTGATCCCAAAGGTGGCAATGTTACTAGGAGGCTTGGTTGCAGAAGAATTAATTTTTGGAAATGAAAACATTACCTCTGGATCAAGCATGGATTTGGAAGCAGCTACAGAACTTGTATCAGACATGTTGAAAGAAAATGGATTTGGAAACAGCACAATTTTTCATGCAATACATGATACGATCAATGAAAAACAGTATCATCAATTAGCAGAAGTGGAAGCTGAAATGAGAAATATTTTAGCGCTAGCTAAGTCGTTAGCGGAAGCGACGTTGAAACAAGAGAAAAAAGCACTTTTACTTATGGCGGATTATTTATCAGACTATTCGAAGATGCAAAAACAGGAGATCGATTATTTTGTGAAGCATCATTTGTCGCAGAAAGTAAATTTCGATGAGCGTAAATTCAACTATCGCAATCAGTTGAAACATCAATTGGTTGAAATAGAAACGTTCACAACTTCAACCATCTTGTCGAGCAACTTTTCTTTGCTAAATCATACGAAGAGTTGAATGCATTGATCGATTAGATACAGGATAAAGATGATTTGGATCTATACTCACTCCGCCTTCACCATTTCAACTTCTTCCGCATTGATTCTTTTTTGTGCAAACAACCAATCGTACATGGCGTCTGAACGAAACACTCTTTCCAATTCAGAGTGCCCAGCGCCTTTGTGAATGGTCCAAATCATGTTTTTTCCGCTGTTTACACAGTTGATAGCGTCCACAACTTTTATAGATTGAGAAATGGGAACGGGTTTGTCTAAATCGCCGTGTTGAATCCATAATGGAATGGTAGATAGATTTTGAGCGTCTTTTACATTTCCACCACCGCACAAAGCAACGGCTGCTGTTATTTTTCCTGCGTATTTTCCCGCAAAATTTAAGGTTCCATATCCGCCCAAACTCATACCGCAAACGTAAATGCGCGAACTATCGGTGTTGTAATTTTTTTGAACGTATTCCAATACTTCTAACACTTTATCCGGACTCCAAGAACCGCTTGAAACTTGCGGAGCAACTACAATGGCATCAATGGTGCGGCCCTTTTCAATTTCTTTGATAACGCCATATTTGCGCACACGGTTAAGGTCGGTACCAGATAAAGATTTACCGTGAAGAAAAATTAAGATCGGCGGTTTAGCATTTAAGATACTATCCTTCGGTAAGTTAATCCAAAAGTTATAAGCTGTTTTACTTTTTACCGTACTTAACTGAGCAAAAGACGATTGGAGGCTGAATAAACAAAGAAAGAATAGTGTGGTTTTCATATAAATATTTTCACAAAAGTACATAGAACTTATCGATCGACTTTACTTTTGCGTTACAACTAACGGAAACTTAACATTTAATGGATGTCAGGGTTATTTTCTAAAAATCAAGGCTTTAGGATATAATTCTTCCTTATCCATGTTGGTCCATTCATAATCAGCCAGGTTCAATTCCACCGTTTTTTGGTTGTTTTGAAGTACTTCTTTGCGGTCAATTACATTTCTAAACAAATAAGAATTACTGTCATAATCTAAAAATGAAATACTAACGGTTTCCCCTTTAAACTTAAGCATGCACGGCACAAAATAATTGCCTTCTTTATAGTTGAGGTAGTAACAAGAGTTCGTTTGTTTTTTCAAAACATTTCCTAAACTAGGATCCAATAAATTTTTACGCTGCTTTATGCCAAAATAATATTTGTCGTTCTCTAAAAAACAGGGTAAAGAATCGTTTTTCACCACACCAAATATATGTCCGTTGCGTACTTTATATTTGGAACTTTCGCGCACGTCTTTTTTCGAAATGGAAGAATAGATCACTGAATTAATGAAAATGCCATCCGGGTTGAATTCATAAAAACTAGCATTACTATCGGCAGTATACAGACCGTAATAGTCTGATTCTATTGATTTTAGTGGTTTTTCACTTGGAGGCATGGCGTTTACAAATTCATAAGAATCTTGACCGTAGCCAGCAGCGCTAGCAAATAATGTGAGTGCAATCCAAAAACTTTTCATAACTTAAAGGTATAATTTAATATTAAGACGCTTAACTATTTTAACATCTATGCAAAAACGTTGGCACATCCATTCTACCGCTTCGGTTCAAAAAATCAAAAATTTACAAGAACAACTCAATGTTGACATGGTCATTGCTTCGATGTTGGCGAAACGAGGAATTGAATCGTTTGAGGAAGCAAAAACCTTTTTTAGACCGTCGTTGGATGCCTTGCACGATCCGTTCTTAATGTACGGAATGAAAGCTGCTGTCGACCGAATTAATTTGGCCCTACAGCAGGGGGAAAACATAATGATTTATGGCGATTATGATGTGGACGGCACAACGGCTGTTGCGATGTGCATGCAAGTTTTGTCCAAACACACGAACAACATCGCATCTTATATTCCGGATCGTTACGAAGAAGGGTATGGAATTTCTTACCAAGGAATTGATTTTGCTGCAGCCCATAATTTCTCCCTAATCATCGCCTTAGATTGTGGCATTCGAGCCAACGCACAAATTGCTTACGCAAAAGAAAAAAACATTGATTTCATTGTATGTGATCACCATTTACCAGGAATTGTTCTTCCAGATTGTATTGTGTTAAATCCGAAGCAAGCAGCATGTAATTACCCTTTTAAGGAGCTTTCCGGTTGTGGTGTTGGATTTAAATTGTTATGCGCTTTGGCAGAAGCAAACGGCTGGTCTCAGGAAGAAGTTTATGCACAGTTGGATATTTTGGCTACGAGTATCGCCGCCGACTTGGTTCAAATAACGGGTGAAAATAGAATCTTGAGTTATTTTGGCTTGAAGCAAATTAACGAGAAACGACGTCCAGCATTTGAAGCATTGTTTCAAGTTGCAAATTTTTCACAACTCAAATCGGTAGACATCACTAACATAATGTTTGTTATTGCGCCAAGAATTAATGCAGCAGGACGCTTAGAAAGTGGAAACTCTGCGGTGAAATTATTGCTGTCTAAAACACTAGAAGAGGCATTGCCGATTGCGCTTGCTATAAATGAGTTGAACGCAACTCGCCGTGAATTGGACGCGAGTATAACCGAAGAAGCGTTGGAATTGGTGGAAGCTGAAACCGGCTATTTTGAAAAGAAAGCTACGGTTGTGTTTAATCCGACCTGGCACAAAGGTGTAATTGGAATAGTAGCTTCGCGCATTAAAGAAAAATATTACCGCCCAACGATTGTGTTGACAGAAAGCAATGGCGAATTGACGGGTTCTGCAAGAAGTGTCGACAATTTTGACGTGCACGCAGCAATTGATGCATGTGCAGATTTATTGACTAAGTTTGGTGGACATGCCATGGCTGCTGGTTTGTCACTGTTGCCAGAAAATTTTGAAGCATTTAAATCGCGTTTTGAAAAAACGGTTTCTGAAACTATTGGTCGCACAGAAGAGTTAGAAGAAGTACCCTTGGAAATGGAACTCAAATTGAGTGAACTATTTAAAGAAAATGAATCGAGAAATGACATTCCTCAATTAAAGCGGGTTTTGAATCAGTTTGAACCACATGGTCCTGGTAACATGAAGCCTGTTTTTTTAGCGAAATCTGTTTTTGCAGCGGGAACGCAATTACTTAAGGAGGAACATTTGAAAATGAACCTTTTTCAAGAAAATGATGCATTTACATTGCCTGCTATTGGCTTTAGAATGCCCCATTTTTATGAATTAGTTACTTCTAACGATCCGTTTGATATTGCTTTCACATTAGAGGTAAACGAATGGATTAAAAACTCTGGTGAAATTAGTAGAACCATGCAATTGAACATTAAGGATATTAGGCCAGCACTTCTTGAAGAATTTCCAAACTCTTAAGTCCACGGAAGTTTTGCTGGTGATAGTTGAAAAACGTAAGCAAATGGTTTAAAAGCTCTTGACGCGTAGCTTTTTGTATTGCCCGTGAAAGAAACATTTCTTTAGTGTCTTGAAGGGCATCGCGCAATACAGCGATCGCATCTCCCGTTACAATTGTCGGCAATGCGTTATACGGCAAACCTACCATTCCTTCCGCCAGGTTAAACGTGTTGTGGTTGCCCTCCAGATTGGGGTAGAAGCCTAAATGTTTGCTCGCTTCCAACAAAAACCAAATAGGATAATTGGTGTATTCTGAGGTAGCATCCAACCAATTAATTTCTGCTTGAATGAAGTTAAATAGAGTTACGTCTTTGGGGGTATCTCGTAAACATTGATCCAACAGTTCGGCCATAAAAAATGCAATACTCGTTTTAGGAATATCATATTGTGTGTGTAACGACAAGTACTCACTTTCTGCTGATGTAAGTTGTAAGAGTGAACCTGTAGTGCCATAATACGTTAATTCGTAGGTAGACAGTGGCATCAAATTTAATCCCTTTTTTTTCTTTGCACCTTTAAACATAAAGCTTTGTGTTCCGTGTTCTAGGGTATAAAATCGAACAATTAAACTGCTTTCAGAGTAGGAAAGTCGGTGTAAAAATATTCCGCTGTCGGTCTGTTTCATTTTATAAAAATAACCTTACCCACATAATTACCTTTCACAGTATTTTGAGCGGTCCAAATCAGATAAACTCCAGAAGAAGCTCTTTCTCCGTCCAATGTTTTTCCATTCCAGGTTGCGGTTCCGCCATTAGAAGTGGTTTGGTAAACTAGTTTTCCTGCAGCGTCTGTAATTTTGATGTCCGAATCTTTTGCTATGCCTTGAATGGTGATTGGGCCACTAAATTCTGGAGTTACAGGGTTGGGAAAAACCTTCACATTCGTGTATTTGCTATCTCCTTCGGATGCATCAATGCGATGGGAAACAATTCCTTTGTCGGTGATCATGAAAAGCTCACCGTTTACCTCATTAATGAATAAGTCGCGGATAGTGTTAGAAAGCAATGGGCTGTTTTCTTTGGTAATGGTTTGAAGAATTTCATTTCCAGCTGCGTTTAATAAAAACAAACCAGAAGATTGAATTGCGATCCACTTTCGATTTCCACCGTCTATTTCAATGTCCGTAATGTTGCCGGCACCCAGAAAAATTTCAGCTACACCATCTACTTCAATAATATTTTGCTGCGCATCGAAGTTGGTAGCCGTGAAAATGTTAGAAGTGCTATATAAAACCGCAAAACCTTCTTCCGTTCCAATCCATAATTCTCCGTCGGCATCTAAAGCAATGGTAGTCACATTTTTACTGGGTAAATCACCAGAACCAACTCCTTCTGTGATGAATTTTATTTGATCATCGGATGGATCGGATGGTGTTTTATTTTCGTTGAACGCCAAAACGCCTTTGTTTTTGATGGCGAGCCATTTCGTGCCGTTCTTATCAATTACCATTTTTAATATCTCTTGATTACTTGCGTTTCCACCTGTTTGCATTTCGTAGGCAACCCCGTTTTTATCCAGCATTTTTAATGGATTGGCGCACAATGAGTTTGCAATCCATAAATTTTCATCCGAGTCGTATTCTAAACTTGAAACGAACCCAATAACTGGGTTAATCGCTACTGGGTCGAGTAAGGGATCGTTGTAGGAATAGGTTTTACTCACTGTTTTTCCGTCGGTAATCAATGAAAGCGGTAGCGCAGAATAACTGCCTAATGCCATTTTATTGTTGTCTTTTGGATTGATCGCTACGCACAGAAAATCGCGCACGTTAGTTCCGGCCAAAAGCGTTTGATTAAACTCATTCATTGAATTCCATTGTTCATCTTCTAGCAAATAACATCCCGCTTGCGAGAACATTAAACCGATTCCATCTCGTGCTCCCCCAGCAAAAAGCACCTTTCCTTTGTTTGCTTTTCCAGCATAAAACTCATTAGAGCTCGGGCCCTCGAACAAAATGTTTTCGTTGTTGTAAGAATCGGTTATGCGCGCTAAACCAATGTTTTTATCCATGCTCCAATAACTGTCTTCTGCAAAATCTACATCAGTCAAAATAGGGAAAGTACTGCTAGAAACATAATCAAAGAACAGGGCACTATTTGTCAATGTCCCATTGTATGCGGTAAATCCACCATCATATGCTATCAAAAAGCGACTCCCTACTGTTTTCAATTGACTCAATTCTATATCGCCTAACAAGGGAATAAATAGGTTGTTTTTTAAGCGCAGTACGCTATCCATGCCATAGGTTGGCATGTCTTTTCCGATGTATAAAGTATCGTTAAATGCTGTAAGATGTGCGTAGAAACTTCCCGTTAGTGTGGGTACGGCGGGTTCTATTTTCCAGGCTAAAGGATCGCTTAAATTAGTTTGGTTTTTACCGGCTTTGTATAACCGAGTATTTGTTAGGGCAAACACCGTATCGCCAATAATTGAAACACCTTTGCAGATTGGCTGTGTAAAATAGTAGACATCTTTTACTTCTAGTGTGTTGAGGTTATATTTTACGGACGAAAAGTCGGTAGAAACATACAAAAAGTTGCCGTTAATGTACAAATGATTGATGGCTTTGCTTCCTACATAATTCGACAATTTTATTTCTGGCATATTGGTGACGGTTCCGTTTTTCCATTTATCCAAATTGCCATTGGTGTAGGCAATGTAGAAGCTATTGGAAGGTTGATCGTAAATAATGGAGGCAATCGTAATATCGGAGAGCCCGTTTACATTGGTCCAAAATGATTTCTCTTTCGTTGCGATATCGTACTCTAAAATACCATTTTCGAAGGCGGCCAAAACGGTGGTTGGGCTACTGGCAACCCCTTTTCCTTTATTTGGACTGATAAACATGCGCCATTCGCCCATACCAAGTTGTCCAAAATAAGAATTCGAAAGCAATAGAAAAGAAACAAAAAATAGTTTGTGCATGGCAATTAAAACGATAAGAGTATAAAATTATTCTTTTTGAGTCAATTATTCTCGTTATTTTTGCAAAGAAACATTAATAATAATACATTTTTTTTCAAAATGGCTGCGTGGCGCAATTGAATAGCGCATCAGATTTCGGCTCTGAGGGTTATAGGTTTGAATCCTATCGCGGTCACAAAAGGAACCCCGACTTATTTAAGTCGGGGTTTTTCATTTTAATGCGCGTTCAAAATGCATTTTGAAAAGCAATTATAAAATGAAAAACTTAGAACTGCTTTTCGCAGTTCGTGGGTTCTATGCTTGCTCAAACACTAGTCAATTTATCTGCAGGAGCAAGAGCCAGACTTTCTGGAATAGTAAGTGCATTGACCATATTGATGATTGTTCTTTTCGGGGCTCCTGTAATTGGAGAATTACCAATTGCAGCGTTAACGGGTGTAATGATTATGGTTGCAATAGGAACTTTTGAATGGACTAGTTTACGCATTTTTGGTAGAATGCCTAAAGCCGACATTATCATCATGCTTATTGTTACATTGATTACCGTATTCATGCACAATCTTGCATTGGCAGTATTGATTGGAGTAATTATTTCTGCATTGGTTTTTGCATGGGAAAATGCGAAACGAATCCGAGCAAGAAAGTTTACTGATGATAAAGGTGTAAAACACTATGAAATTTTTGGTCCGCTATTTTTCGGTTCAATCTCTGCATTTAATGAGAAGTTCGATTTATTGAATGACCCACAAGAGGTTGTGGTTGATTTTTTCGACAGTAGGATTGCAGACATGTCCGCAATTGAAGCATTGAACTCCCTAACCGAACGGTATAATAAAATGGGGAAAACACTCCATTTACGCCATTTAAGTGATGACTGTCGAAAGCTTTTGCAGAATGCAGATAAAATCATTGAAATCAACGTAATGGAAGATCCCACCTATCAGGTAGTAATCGACTAACTATAAGTTTTAAAGCGTTCAATCCTCTAGAGATTCAAGTGGTAATACACGCTCTAAATCTTCAGCTAAAAAGGCAGAATTTTCACCGTCTGAGTTCATTCACTGCCTGTCGGCCGTTTTAGTATCTTTCATCCCATTTGGGTTAATGTGTTGAAAATAGTACTGGAGCACATTGTCAGCACCGGGCCATCTGTCAGCACCGGGATTTAAGAGGTTCACGGATTCATAGGATTTTTGATTCACAAGATTGTTAATTCATAGGATATGTTAATCCTAAAAATCCATTAATCCTCAAAATCCTAGTTCAGACGTTTTTCTTCCAATATTTTTTCTTAAATTTAAGTATACCAACTTTATCATCATGACTCAAGAAGCAATGAAATACGAAGATTTAACCAAGCAGATTATCGGTCGTGCTATGCAAGTACATTCAACACTCGGAAATGGTTTCCAAGAAGTAATCTACCAACGCGCATTAGAAATGGAATTTAGAAATGCAGAAATTCCGTTCGAGCGAGAATTTGAAATGCCAATTTTTTATATGAAAATGCAGATAGGGACACGGAGAGTTGATTTTCTTATTTCAAAAACAATTTCTTTAGAAATTAAAGCGGCCACACAATTAGAAGATGTTCATTTGGCTCAAGCAATCAACTATTTAGAGGCGTACAATTTGGAAATTGGAATGTTGATCAATTTTGGGGAAAGAAGTTTGAGGTTTAAACGTTTGACGAATCGGAAGTATAAAGAAATTGCTGGTACTGGGTCAAATGTCAGCACTGGGTCAATTGTCAGCACCGGGATTTAATAGATTCACGGATGCACAGGATTATTGATTCGTAGGATATGCCAATCCTTGAAATCCATTAATCCTTGAAATCCAAGTTCAGACAATGGGGGTGGTTGAGATGTAGCAGTATATTACCAAGATTTTTGATTCATCGGATATGCTAATCCTAAAAATCCATTAATCAGCAAAATCCAAGTTCAGACAATGGGGATGGTTGAAATAAATGAGTTGGAAAACATATTAATATATTTACTTTCTGCATTGTCTCATTATTGTTAGTTTCACTATTTCTTTTGATTTACCGAACATGTTCTCTTAAAACTATCTAATTTAGATGACTCTATCTCCCAAGTATTCTAAAATCTGTACTATTTAGATAACAACACGTTGTAGTTTCATGAACAATAAATATGATTTCTAAAGCACTCCTTTTCGTCACCTGTATTTTTTCATTCATTGGTTTTTGTTCGGCACAAATCGATCCTTTGCAACTGAATAAAAAATTATTGGAGCATGAGATAAAAATCTTAATAGATTCAACACGATGCGCCAATAATCTAGCGATATTGCTTAATGATTCGATATTATATGTTGCTTCAAATCATCATGCGCAGTTCCTGCTGTCCAAAGGAATTTTGAGTCATGAAGAATTAGGAAGCAAACAATTCTTATCGCCTCAAGATCGCGCAAATTATTACGGAGTAGGGAAGAATTATTTTGTCGGAGAAAACATTGCCTATACCGCTTACAATTCTAATGTCAAGTCAAAAAACAAGACGTTTCTCACCAATAACTATAAAGAAATAGCCAGAAGCTTAGTTCATTCTTGGGTAAATTCTAAAGGACATTTTAAGAATATTGTTTCACCAAAATATCAAGTTACAGGTTTGGCTATTGCTTTGGATCTAAAAACACAACGAATTTACGCATGTCAGAAATTTGCATATGTTGCGTTTACGTATTCGTTTCCCTTGAATACAACGTTTTTTCCATACGCGGAGGTTAACCAAGATTCTTTGAGGCAGTTAACCGAAAAAAAATACGCCAAGGAACCGTATCCATTTGGTTTGAAAGATAACAAAATAGAGCAATGTGAAGAATGTAAAGATACATGGGCAGAATATCCATCAATGTCTGTACGCATTTCTAAAAACTATTTTATTCTTCGTGTTGAAAATGCAGATTTTGTGAAAGAGTTAATCCAAAATAAATTTGATGGATTTGCAATTGAAATTGTTCGGTTTGATGCATTTGCTAATGGAAATCCCGCCTATGAAAATGAACCGAGTCGGAGAAATAATGAAAAACGAACTTCGGGTAAATTGCTTGAACCGATTTATCGCAACGAGCTTGTTAAAGGCTTTAAGATTCGTAAAAAAGCGAGAAATATTTCGTTCGTAAAGTACATATTAACAGCAGATTCTGTGTCATTTTTTAAACGTTTCGGTCGCTATAAACTTGAAAATTTTAGTGCTAAATATTTCGAAATTAAATTAGGAAGGGTTCCGAAAGAGCTCGATATGTGGTGGAATCACAACTTAGTTTACATTCATAACAAACAAATCTGTCATTTTGTTTACTTAACCAATTATCCTGGAGAAATGAGCACGAATTTAGTAGCGGTTGATTATTTTCCTCCGATTCCGGTGAATGATTATAGTTTTAAACTGGAGTACTTTAAAGATTCGTTAGATCTGTTTTATGCACCTGGAGCCACAGTTACAGAGAGCCAAGCCTTGAATAGAGTTATTGCAAATTTTATAGAACATAATTTAACGATAATCGATGTTAAAATTGAAGGTTTTTGCTCAGTAGAAGGGGATAGCTTGGTCAATGAAAAGTTACACCATGAACGGGTCAAAAACATTCTGGGGCAATTCGAATCATTGACGGAAAAGTCGACGAATTATGACATTCAATCGCGTGTTGCTTGGAATCATTTTTATGCTTCAGTGAAAAATCATCCAAAATGGAATTTTCTATCCTCACTCTCAAAAAAAGAGGTTTCTGACTACTTTGCTAATACCAAAAACGAGCGGCCACTTGATCTGTTGAGTCAAGAAAGAAAGGTGAAAGTTGAGATTGTTGCTGTAAAAATGTTGAGCCCGAAGAACTCGAAATACTATTATCAACGAGACCTTAACTCACTTTTTTATAAAGACGGAAAAGGCTTAATAAGATGCAGTGACCCGGATGCCTTAGAAAAACTATATGAAAAAGCATATTACTTAACTACGGTTGATACATTTAGTATAAAGGATTTATTAACCATTCAAATCCCCAAATTTAAAGAAGGATATTCACATCGACTGTTGCATGATATGGCATTTTATAAGTATGAATACTTGCACAAGTCAGCTACAAAATCTGAATTAGCCAAATTGGAATTGCAAGTTGAATCCGTATTCAAGCAATGCGGAGCTGCTGAACATTTGAGCCCAGAGTTTCATTACTTAAGTGCCTGTTTATTGGCAAAACGAATAGTGGGAAAAGGCTCAAAAAATGTTGAAGATAATGGGGAGATTCAAAAAGCATTTGATCGCCTCAATTTGTTGCTAGAGTCATATAAACACGATTCTACTTTTCTATTAAACGTTTCGAAAGCTAATTTGAATATTATTTATGTATTGTGCGAAAACATTGATGCTGAGCAAATGTTTAAATACACAGATATTATTAATTCGAGTTTGATTCAAATTGTGGAATATGAAAGAAAATCTCAAAGGTTAAATCCAAAATCTGCATTGCAATTGGCGCAAATGCTTTGTTATTTTAAGAATATTTCTTTAGCGATTGATGTGTGTAAAGATTTTTTGGATGACAACGAAATACTGAAACTGTATTTACCACTTTCCTACTACCATAGTTCTTTTTTGAGTTCGGTTGAAGAAGTAAATTATGAAATAGAGTTTCATCGTCAACTCATGGAAGCTAGAACTAGGCTGACAGCTACAGAATGGTGTAAACTTTTTTATGGAAACATGGGGATTCCATTTCAAGTCATGGATAATCAGCTTTTGCATGCTGAGTTTTGCGCAACGTGTCCAAATCGTGTGAATGAAATTTTTGAGGAGGAATGAAAGTAAGAAGTTATTATAACCTATTAATTATTGCAGTTCTAGTTGGTTGTGGTAAGAGTCAAAATAGGAATGATTTAAAACAAGAGTTATTATTGGGTAATGTAAAATCTGTAAAAGAGATTTCTTATCAATTAACAAAAGTCAAAGGCAAGTTAGTGCGTGGTAAGCGAAAAAGAAGATTTGATTATATTGAAGATTTTTATCTTGAATTTAACAAAAACGGGAAAAGAATTCATGATGTAACTTACCAAAAGGATAATTCGATTTGGAATGAATGGTTTTATAAATATGATAATGACGGATTGTTGTCTTATAAATACTGTCACACCAGTAATCCCAAATCCATACGGAAAGATTGGGTCTATACGTATGATATTATGAATCGAATAAATATGATAAGTTCATTTGATACACACGCTAAGAATTTTTACAATAATAAGGGGCAAGTGTCATTTGTGTTAAGGTATACAAATAGAGGTTCTTCACCGGTGTATTACAAAGAGTTTAAGGAGAAATATTATTATGATGAAAATGGTTTTTTGAAATTGAACTGCACATATTATTATGGAGCCAAATGGTACTTGTACTACAAATATGTAAATGATAAAAACGGAAATGTTCTTGAAGAAAGAATTAGTAGTAAGTTGAAAGATTTGAAAAAAGCTTCGCCTGTAGAATATCGCTATACTTTTGACGATCAAGGTAATTGGATTACGAAAACGTTAATCGCGTATAAACATCCCAAATACATTATTCGACGCAAAATAGTTTATTTTTAGCGCCCCCCTCACACATACCGTTCCGTGCTCATCACCACAACCACATTGGGTTTCACTTTGTCAGCACCGGGATTTAATAGATTCACGGATGCACATGATTTTTGATTCATAGGATATGTTAATCCTAAAAATCCATTAATCCTTGAAATCCAAGTTCAGACAATGGGGGTGGTTTACGTGAAGAGTAAATTCCCAAGATTTTTGATTCTTCCCCCTCACAAATACCGTTCCGTGCTCATCACCACAACCACATCGGGTTTCACTTTGTCTACGATCGATTGATCGTACGCGGTCCAATAGAAATACGTGCTGTTGAAATGCAACGAAAAGTATTGAATTAACGCATTTCCGTAGGAATCTCTGAAGAACAATACTTTCAATTTTGACGGAGCAGTGGCGTTGTGTTTGCCATAAGATTCGGGAAATGCTTTGTCGTCGCTGAGCTTCATTTTTTGCTTTAATTGTAGAATCGGAATCGGCTCTGTGTAATTGCTTTTTGCACATATTCCCAACATGCCTAGCAAATCTCCACCTTTGAGTTGAGCGCTTGTTAGCGTAAAATCTGTGAGCGGATGTGGTTTTTCCTGTAACACGGCGTAAGCCTTTTGCATAAAGGTGAAATAGGCATAATAGGCGCCTAAATCGTTCCAATGCGAATCGTGTTTTACGTACAATTGTTGTTGCTTTTGCGCCAACATTTCTTTCCGCACTTCGATAAGTGAAATTGGAGATTGTTGCTTTTTCAAGTAGGTGCGAATTTGATCAGTTCTCGACGTTTTCCCGCTAACTTGTACGTTCATTTGAAATGGAAAATGCTCTGGATAAATGCTACACTTGTCTGGAAAAACAGCCAATAGATAATGTATGTTTTGCGATGCTAGTAATTGTTTACGTTCTTCGTGCAGGGTTTTATAGCTGCGTAATTCTTTTGAAGTGAGTAGGTTTGTTCTGCTGTAAGAACCGTAGGCCTGGTCGGTTTTTGAATTGTAAAACAACCAACCTTCTTTGCCAATTAATACTTGTTTTGGGTTGGTGGAACTGTTAAAAACAGTGAGTTTAATGACCGACTGACAATACGTCAACTCATTTCGAAATCCGTAATTGTCTTCAAAATAAGCGCCAAATTGTTTCAGGTAATCTAATTGATAGTTGAATATCGGTCGTTTTAGAATAGTGCGTTGCTCACAACTTGTGGTGTTTGCCGACTTGAAAACCATAACCAAGGTTGGAACCACCAGCAACATAAAAAATGTGCAGATGTAAACAATGCTTAGCTTATGTAGTTTCGGGTTACGCATCAAAATCGGAAATAGATAAATGGATTATACGAAAGCGAGGAAAGTTCAAGCAACGTGAACACGAAAAGCAGTAGGTAAAACACATGCTGACCGCCAAAAAACAAAAGCGCGTTTTGCGCGATAAATGGGGTTAACCTGCGTGTCAATTTTTGGCGCAAGGGTGTTGCAAACAAAATTCCAATGCTGAATAAAAGTATAAAATAGGGAGAAATAAATACAAACGCATAATAGGAACCCTTAACGTCGAAGCAAAACAATTTGTGCAGATAGCGCAAACTGTCGTTCAAGGTTTCTACCCGAAAAAAGACCCAAGCAATCATAACAACCGCAAGTACGTAGACATGTTTGAGTCCGGAAATGGCAACTGGAAGTTTCGGAAAATTGAACTTCTCCAATACAATAAAAAGACCGTGGATCAAACCCCAAATCAAAAAGTTGAAGCTGGCTCCATGCCAAAATCCGGTGAGCACAAAGATCAAAAGTAAGTTAAGGTATAAGCGAACATTGCCTTTTCTATTTCCTCCCAACGGGATGTAAACGTATTCTTTGAACCAAGTGGACAGTGAAATGTGCCATTTTCTCCAAAATTCTTGAATGGATTGTGCCACATAAGGATAATCGAAATTCTCTTTGAAATGAAAGCCCATCATCTTGCCTAAACCCAATGCCATGTCTGAATACCCAGAAAAATCGAAATAAATTTGAAGTGTATAACAACAAATTCCTAACCAAGCGACGGGAGAAGATAGGTCAGCAATGTCTGCATCAAAAATGGAATCGGCCACCAGGGCAAAGTTGTTGGCTAGAATTATTTTTTTGGCTAATCCGCGAATGAAACGATTGATTCCAGTTCGCACGTCATCCACGTTAATGGTGCGTTGTGTCAATTGTTGCGCTACATCATGGTATTTGATAATCGGTCCAGCGATGAGTTGCGGAAAAAAGGCAACATACAAACCCATATCAATAATGTTTCGAACGGCTTTTGCTTCTTTTCTGTAAATATCCACCAGGTAAGAAATGCCGTGAAAGGTAAAAAACGAGATTCCGATCGGCATCACAATGTCTTCCAGGGCTGATCCCTTAAAAATGGAATGGAGACCTATATTTTCTACTAAAAACGCAAAATACTTGTAGTATCCGAGGACTAATAAATTACCGACAATGGCAATTCCCAAGATTAATTTTGCGTGTTTTCTTTCCGGTTTTAGCCTGATTTCGATGAGTACGCCGAAGGCATAATTCCAAAGAATAGAAGCCAATAAAATGTAAGTGAGTAGTTCTTCGCCGTAGTAATAGAATACTAAACTAACGAGCAATAGAAAGAGATTACTGGCTTTTTTAGGAAGTAAAAAGTTAATTAAAATGGTAACCGGCAGAAACAGTAATAAAAATAGAAACGAACTGAATACCATGACACCTGCAATTTGGAGTTAAAAGTAAGGAGATTGTTCAGTATTACAAAACTTGGAAGGAGTTTGTCTTAAAATCAGAATTAACTAGCAACAACGAGGTTGCTAATGCATTCACAATCTTTCTAATACTATGGGAACGAGGTTAATTATAACAGTAAACATGAAAACTATCAATAATCCAAATCCCATCCATCTCCAAAAACTGTGCTTTAGCTGAATAAGCATAGTTCTTTCTTCGCATGTAAATTGAGCTTCATCAAACCTTTGAAATTCATTAAAACCAAGTTGATATTTTTCCTTGAGCTTGAAGCCGTAACTAACCATTTTATTTCGGTAGAACAAGATTCCTAAAAAGTAAACTATATAAACAACCCAGGAGATTATGGAAATCATCCGACCTTACTCGCAGCCTCTTTTACGTTTTCTGATATAGAAAGCATTTCTTTCACTGTTTTTACAATACCCTTCGCATCATAACCCAATTCAGCTTGCAATTCTTCTACCGTTCCGTGGTGCACGTATGAATCTGGAATTCCAAGGCGTTTTACTTGTGCTGAATAGTGATTATCCGCCATAAACTCAACTACCGCCGATCCCATTCCGCCCATAATACAACCGTCTTCAATGGTAATTACTTTGTCGAACTTGCTGAAAACTTCGTGTAATATAAGTTCGTCAATTGGCTTCACAAAGCGCATGTCGTAATGTGCTGCACTTACACCTAATTCTTTTAATTCAGTAATGGCTTTTTGAGCGTAGTTACCCACATGTCCAACAGTTACCAATGCAATATTTTCGCCTGATGTAAGCTTTCTACCTGTTCCAACCTTCACGGCTTTCAGAGGTGTTTTCCAATCCAACATTACGCCATTTCCTCTTGGGTAACGAATGCTGAATGGCCCCATGTTTTCTTGTTGTGCCGTAAACATTAAGTTGCGTAATTCTTCTTCGTTCATGGGTGCGGATACTACCATATTTGGTATGCAACGCATGTAAGCGATGTCATATGCACCATGATGTGTAGCGCCATCTGCTCCAACAAGTCCACCACGATCTAAACAAAAAACAACGTTCAAATTTTGTAAGGCCACGTCGTGCAATACTTGATCAAATGCACGCTGCATGAAGCTGGAGTAAATATTGCAAAATGGAACCAACCCTTGTGTTGCCAAACCTGCAGAAAAAGTTACCGCATGTTGTTCGGCAATTCCAACATCGAATGAACGATCGGGCATTGCTTCCATCATGATATTAAGTGAACAACCAGAAGGCATTGCCGGAGTTACCCCCATAATTTTAGCATTCTTTTCTGCCAATTCTACAATCGTGTGACCAAAAACATCTTGGTATCTCGGAGGTTGAGGAGACTTAGGTGCAATCTTTACAATTTCACCGGTTTCTTTATTGAAAACACCTGGAGCATGCCATTTTGTTGGATTTCCTTCTTCAGAAAACTTATAACCTGCACCTTTTCGGGTGATACAATGTAAAATTTTGGGACCAGGAATGTCCTTTAAATCTTGCATTACCTTCGCTAATCCAACAGCATCGTGTCCGTCAACTGGACCAAAATAACGAAAGTTAAGTGCTTCAAACAAATTACTTTGTTGCAGCATAGAACCTTTTAATGCGCCAGAAATTTTGGAAGCAATCGTTTGAGCATCTGGACCAAATTTAGATATTTTACCTAATAATTTCCAGACTTCATCTTTCACTTTGTTGTAGGTGTGAGAAGTTGTAATGTCTGTCAAATAATCTTTAAGCGCGCCAACATTTGGGTCGATCGACATACAATTGTCATTTAAGACAACTAATAAGTTGGCGTCTTTTTCCCAACCAGCGTGGTTCATTCCTTCGAATGCCAAACCAGCGGTCATTGCGCCATCACCAATCACGGCAATGTGGTGTTTG
Source organism: Crocinitomicaceae bacterium (assembly GCA_043720875.1). Taxonomy (GTDB): domain Bacteria; phylum Bacteroidota; class Bacteroidia; order Flavobacteriales_D; family Crocinitomicaceae; genus JAYSRU01. The sequence continues at coordinate 1,951 of JAYSRU010000170.1, read as the reverse complement.
TGCGTTTCTTTTTTGTATTTACTCGCAACTGCCATACCTAAGGCGGCAGAAATAGAGGTAGAAGAATGGCCTACACCAAAGGTGTCAAACTCACTCTCAGAACGTTTTGGAAAACCTGAAATTCCTCCTTTGGTTCGATTGGTATGAAAAACTTCGCGTCTACCAGTTAAGATTTTATGACCATAAGCTTGGTGCCCAACATCCCAAACCAATTGGTCTTCGGGCGTATTAAAAACATAATGTAAGGCAACGGTAAGTTCAACAACGCCTAAGCTCGCGCCGAAATGACTATTTCCGATTTCCGAAATTACATCTACAATGTATTGTCTAACTTCATCAGATACAGCGGGTAAATCATCGATAGAAAATTTATCACGAAGGTCTTTCGGAACGTTAATTTGAGCTAAATGCTTACCAGGAATGTAATTCATAAATTTGTATCAAATAAAATCTCAAAATTCAGTACTTCAAGTAGTTGTCTTTAATAAAGAACACGTTCCTGAACACAAATTTCTTAGATTGACTACTAAATTAATGAGAATATAGTTCACAGCCAAAGTAACGTGGTTTTTTATGATTTATTGGTTTTTAGGAAGAGCTATAATGCGGTTGGTTTGCCTAATAACTTGCTCTAAAAAAGTATTAACGCAATAAAAATCCTAGCACGCAATCTAAAAACTCTTTTGGAGCCTCGGCATGCACCCAATGGCCTGCATTTTCAATGGTGATGAGGTCAGAATCCGGAACTTGATTTGAAATATCGTCCCAATCATCGTCGGTAATGTAGTTGGATAATGCTCCTCGAATAAATAAAGTTTGGGTAGCAATTAGTGTTTCTGGTAGCGCTCCAATAGTGCGTTCTTGGGTACGTTCTAATACGTCGATATTCATTCTCCAGGCCAACAATTCAGGGGCTTTCCAATACAAGTTCTTCATTAAAAATTGTCTAATGCCAGGAGATTCAATATAGACTGACAATTCTTTTTCCGCTTGTGCGCGCGAACAAGGGGGTGTTAAATGTACACCGCGAATGGCTGTAAATATTTCTCCATGATGTGGTGGATATCCTTTTATACCTATGTCTGCGATTATAAGTTTGTCTAATAGTTTGGGATACAATTGTGCGAAACGTAAGGCTGCTTTTCCACCCATACTGTGTCCCAACAAATGAATTCTATCGAAACCAAGGTCTTGCACCAACTCATGAATGTCTGCGGCTAAATAGTCATAATTGAAATCGTCGCTCCATGGGGAATGTCCATGATTTCGTTGGTCTACCGCAATTACCTGAAAGTATTCTCCCAGTTTTTTTGCATGCATTTGCCAATTGTCTAAGCAACCAAATAAGCCGTGTAGAATAATAAGTGGCTTTCCTTCTCCGTAAACTTTATAGTTTAATTTCATTAGGCTAATTGTTGCAAATACTTTTGAATCGTGTTTTCTAAACCGAGGTATAGCGCATCACAAACTAAAGCGTGTCCGATAGAAACTTCTAATAATTCTGGAATATTTTGTTTGAAATAGGCTAAGTTTTCGAGACTCAAATCATGTCCTGCGTTTAGTCCCATTCCTAAAACATTGGCCAATTCTGCTGCTTTGATATAGGGCGCAATTGCTTTTTCGCGATCCGCTAAATACCCAGTTGCATAGGCTTCCGTATAAAGTTCTATGCGGTCGGTTCCGGTCATCGATGCCTTTTCGATGTTACGTATTTCTGTATCACAGAATAAACTTACTCTAATTCCCATCGCGTGAATTCGACTCACACATTCCGTTAAGAATACTAGGTTTTGTGCCATATCCCAACCCGCATTTGAGGTTAAAACTCCTGGTGGATCTGGTACCAACGTGGCTTGTGCCGGTTTGACACTTTTTAACAGTTCAAAAAAGCGTTCGTCAGGGTAACCTTCAATGTTATATTCTGTACTTAAAACGGCAGGAATATCAAAAA
>JAYSRU010000169.1:0-11522 GCA_043720875.1 Crocinitomicaceae bacterium | reverse complement strand
AAACCAGCCCACAGTTCCAAAGAGGAAAAGTGGGCCAGTTCGTTCAAACTACACTTATGAAAAGCATCTTTTGTTAGTCTTGTTGCTGAATGTATTCTTTCTTTCTGTTAAGGTTAAACCCAACGCTCATTCCGAAACTAGTTCCATACTTATTTAAACTTGCGTAAGCATTGACCGGGATATTTAACGATCCGCTTCTAAATGTTTTACCTATACCCACTACTAAGTTTGAAGAGAAATAGGTTGCTCCTCGTGAATCTGGACGCGTATATAACAACGCTGCTTCCTTAGCAACATCCGGAGTTAATTGTGCCGGTGTCATGTTTGCAATTTCATCAACCGTTGTGAATTTTTTGTTGATATCAGCCCCTTTAATTAATTGTTTTGCAGAAAATGATGGTCCGATTGCAATCTCATAACTTCCTTTACCAAAACGCACCCCTGTTAATACCGCTAATGACGGGATAAATAAACCTTGCTCTAATCCTGCTGCATTGAAGACAAACTCAGATAAAAAGCTAAATTGTTTTGTTCCTGCATACTGTGCTTCTAATTGGTACCCGATGTTAAATAAAATTGGTTGTGCATCCTTCCCTCCGTCTGCTACATCGCGATTCAAATATGATGCATTCTCACCAGTTGTCATGGCCAAACCAATTCGCGGACCGTTATTATTTACACGTTGTGCCGCTTTTGAAGTTATCATAGGAGACTTGTAAACTAGTTGCGCAATATCCGCTTCATTTTCAGGTAAATCTAATATTTTACGTACCATGATTTCTGTCATTCTACCAATCTCGAGGCGTTGATTTTCAAAATCTCCCGTTGCAGATTTTTCGATAGCTCCTTTTTGAACATTTACCATTTTGGTGGAAGCGATGATACGCGTACCCACTAAATGAAACGTAAATGATAATGCATAATCCGCTTTTAGGGTTGCACCTATTTTTGTTAGGCATTCTGTACCCAAACATGTGTTGAGATCTGTCACTACCATTTTTTCTGCAATGTCATATTGATCTGTTGCAATAAATTTTTGAGAATTGTTGATTTCTTTAATTGCGACTGTTCTTAATGTTGAGATTTCACTTGCGAAACCATTTACTTCTATTCCTGCCACAACGATTAAAGGCTTTTGACCAAATGCAGTTACGCTTGTTATTAATAGACTTCCTACTACCGTTGCTTTTTTGATTACTTGTGTTATTGCTTTCATAATTCGTGTTTTAAATTTGTTTGTTTTAATTGTTTTGAACAAGACAAAAGTAGACCATCATTATGGGCGTGGAAAACGGAAATGCAATACAAGTAATTAGGCAGTTGCGAAATTCCGTACAACTGAAATCAACGTGCTACACGCAACGAATACTAAATAAAAATGAACGAGCGCTAATAAAGATCAACGCCTTCAATTCTTACGCGCGCTTTATCGAGTACGTGTTGTAATCCTTCAAAATATGGAATTCTTCGTTTTGCTGAAGTTCCGTGCAATGGACTACAATTTTCTACCAGGTTTTGAAACACACGATACGAATGGTTAACATAATCTGTATCGTGGGTATACAAATAGTTAATCATGTTGTGTGTAATGTACAACATTCTATAGGCATTGGTATCTGTAATAAAGGTATTGTCTTGCAAGTACGTTTGGGTCAAGAATATTTCGTAGTTTGCATCAGACGCTGGAGCACTTGAACCAAAAACGAACTTTTTACCTGCTTGCATTTGACTGTCTACGTGCCCAAGCAATTGCGCTACTTGATCTAACAAACCTAATACATCTTTTTTGCTCTTAATATGTCCTGCTTCGTAAAACGTTACTATTTCTCGAATTAAACCTTTCCCCGCATCAATGCCAATAACTTCCATGCTCGGAATTTTGACATACTTCAACAGCGTATCGCGCAACAACTCATCCTCTAAATCACCTTTCCAACCTAATTCAAAAAGAACATCTTCATATTTAGGACTTTTCACATAGATTTTCGCAAAATAGAGTAATTTCAAGCGCATCAAATCGGGAAAGTTCAACAATTGGAAAACTGTTATGTCTAAATTGGACAAGTATAATTTACTTTGACGTTGGGCAGCCATTCGGGTAAATGCAAAATTAACTCCTTGCATATAACCATTAATGGTATACTCTCTTTTGTTGATTGGACTATACTGAAAGGTAACCGATTTCCCTTCAATACCCATGATTTTGTCGAATGAAATGTCATATTTCATGCACAAGATCTTGATTTCTTCTGGCGTTAATGAAGTTTCACCTCTTACACGTCGATAAGCAGAATCTCTTGACAAATTAAGATCGTCCATAATAATTTTCCCTAAAACTTCGTCTCCAGGAATTTTGGTTCTTAACTGGTCGAATAATCGATTCTGAACATCTAACATAACTAACTAGTATTTAGTGAGAGTATCTTTCAAATTTAATTTATTTATTCAAATAAGCCTTCTATTCAGCAGCAAGTCTTAATCGATCACTTTTCCATAAAGATCATAATGATCTGCAGCAGTAATTTCTACCATTGCAAAATCGCCCAAACGCACAAATGCTTCCGATTTCTTAACTAGAACCTCGTTGTCCACTTCTGGGCTATCGAATTCTGTTCTACCCATGAAATATTCACCTTCCACTTTATCGAAAAGAACTTTCACCACTTGGCCAATTTTCGCTTGATTGTGCTCATAACTGATGCCGGATTGTAATTCCATGATATCATCGGCGCGTTGCTTTTTTAATTCTTCAGGAACATCGTCTTCCGAATTATAAGCATGCGTATTGTCTTCATGAGAATAGGTAAATACACCTAAACGATCAAAGCGCATGCGCTTAACGAAATCATATGTTTCTTCAAAATGCGCTTGTGTTTCTCCGGGATAACCAACAATTAATGTAGTTCTCAATGCAATTCCCGGAACTTTTTCTCGAATTTCATTTACCAGTTCTTCGGTTTTTTCACGTGTAATTCCACGACGCATGGCCTGTAAAATTTCAGTTGAACCGTGTTGCAAAGGCATATCCAAATAATTACACACTTTCGGATTATTTTTCATAACCTCTAACACATCCATCGGGAACCCCGCCGGAAAGGCGTAATGCAATTTGATCCATTCAATTCCTTCAACTTCAGCAACCTTCTCGATCAACTCCGCTAAATTTCTTTTTTTGTAAATATCTAATCCGTAATACGTCAAATCTTGTGCGATAAACATTAACTCTTTCACTCCTTTTGCCGCCAATGATTTTGCTTGTGTTACCAAATCTTCGATCGGTGTAGAAACATGTTTTCCACGCATGATTGGAATAGCACAAAATGAGCAAGGTCGATCGCAGCCTTCTGCAATTTTAAAATAAGCGTAATGCGAAGGAGTTGTTAAAAGTCGTTCTCCAACTAATTCATGTTTATAGTCTGCCTTTAATGTTTTCAGTAAACGCGGTAATTCTCTTGTGCCAAAAAACGCATCAACTTCAGGGATTTCTGCTTCTAATTCATCTTTGTACCGTTGCGACAAGCAGCCCGTAACATATACTTTCGAAACTAATCCTTCCTTTTTTGCATCTGCATAACGCAAGATCGTATCTATTGATTCTTGCTTTGCATTGTCAATAAACCCACAGGTATTAATGATTACAATTTCTGAATCATCTTGTTGTGCTTCGTGTTCAACTTCAAATTTATTTGCCTTTAATTGTGCCATCAGCACTTCCGAATCAAATATGTTTTTAGAACATCCCAACGTAACTACATTTACCTTGTTCTTGCGAAGCGTTTTAGTTTTCATGGTACAAAGGTACGAAACAAGGAGTGTCTTACAAAATCGAATTATAGCAAGGCCAATATTTATAAATAATCAATATTTTATGCAAATTGTAAAATTAATTTTCAATTTGCACGTTTTTAGAATTAAATGAGTATAAAATATTATAAAACAATCACTTAACAATTAAAAAATAATTCAAAATTAGCTGTAAATTAAAACAATTATAGATTATACAATATAAAAAGAACGATTTATCAATGAAACTTTAATATATTTGTGTAAATTGAAAATTACATTTACAATATGCGTGATTTTATTCATAGAGAATTGTTTAATCAGATTAAGAAGTATCAAACTATCTTTCCTGCAATTGCTATTTTAGGTCCAAGACAATGTGGTAAATCCACGCTGGTAAAAAGTTTACTATTAGAATTTGACAACATCATTTATTTAGATTTACAAAAAGAATCGGATTTGAATAAATTATCCGAACCTGAGTTGTTTTTTGAGGCCAACAAAAACAAAATCATATGTTTAGACGAGATTCAATTGATACCCCAACTTTTTTCCATTTTAAGAAGTGTGATAGATGACAATCGTGTGAATGGAAAATTCATTTTATTGGGTTCTGCTTCCCAAGAGCTAATTCAACAAACATCCGAATCTTTGGCAGGAAGAATTGGACTCTTGCACCTTTCTCCGTTTTTAATAAATGAAGTAAATTTTCAGGAAAAATTCAGTTTGCGCCAATTTTGGTTTCGGGGTGGATTTCCCGATAGTTATTTGTCGGAAAATGACGAGAACAGCTCAATTTGGTTAGAAAACTATATCCGAACTTATATAGAACGAGATATTCCACAACTAGGTATTCAAATTCCCGCGTTGCAACTTCGAAGACTTTTAACGATGTGTGCCCACAACCAAGGTCAGTTAATCAATCTATCTAAACTAGGAGAATCTTTAGGATTAACTCACCCAACCATTAAGCGCTACATTGATTTATTAGAACAAACATTTATCGTGAGATCCATTCCTCCTTTCGAGGTGAACGTTAAAAAGAGATTGGTGAAAACTCCAAAAGTGTTTGTGCGAGACTCTGGTATTCTACACCAACTTTTGGCCATAAATGATTTTAATTCTCTTCTAGGTAACCCAGTTTTTGGATCTTCTTGGGAAGGAATGGTGATTGAAAACATTCTTGTAAATATGCCTAGCTGGGAATATTATTTTTACAGAACAGCAACTGGAGATGAAATTGATTTAGTGCTAAAAAAAGGCAATCATATCCTAGCTATTGAATGTAAAGCGTCTGACGCACCAAAACTAACTAAAGGTTTTTACCGAAGTATAGAAGTGATAAAACCAACCAAAGTCTTTGTAATTGCACCTACAAATGACACGTACCAAATTAGTGAAAATGTAACGGTTATTGGTTTAGAAAACTTTTTGAAATGGATGCGCGAAGAATGGAAAGAATAAGGTTTTAAGATAATTGCTGTATTTTCAATCTAAAAACACGAATTATTCAATCACTTCAATTGCAGCCCAGTAAATATCTATTGAAGACTAGAAATCCATCTTTAAATCCAAAAATGGTATTATATTTGAAAGCCAATAAACAATTACCAAAAACTTGAACTCATGAAATTAATTGCAACCGTTTCTCTATTTGCTGTACTTATGGCTTGTGCACTTCGTAAAATAACACCAGAAAACTCAGAAGGCAAAACTGTAAAAGCAAAGCAACTTGAATTGGTTGGCGAATTAAGCCAAATACCTAAAGACAACAATATGACAACGATAACTGCTGCCAAAATCGAGGGAAACTTCTTAGTGTTAGATGTACGTTATTCTGGAGGATGTCAAGAACATACGTTTAGATTGGTCGGCAATACCATGATTTCTAAATCATTGCCACCAAGACGCGGGATTGATTTAATCCATGAAACACCTAGTCCTGATAATTGTAAAGCGATGATTATGAGACAAATTAAAATAGAGATTAGTCAATTTGCTTACAAACAAGAAGTAGGGAGTGAAATATTCTTAGACCTTGCTGGTTGGAAAGGCGAATTGAAGTATGCCTTCACTATTGAAAAATAATTTAACAATACCATGAAAGGCATTCATTTGATGGATGCCTTTTTTTTGTGTATTTTAATAACAGAAATATTAATTTTACCGGAATCAGTCATAAAAAAACATGTCAAGTATTCAAGTTCCTTCGCTAGATAAAATTCCAGAGAGTGTTAAAAAATTGTTAGCCCAAACTGCTGGCAGAAAAATTTTCGCATTCAATGCTCCGATGGGCGCTGGAAAAACAACCATAATTCAGGCGATACTTAAATCACTTGGGGTTGAGCAACTTGAAGGCTCTCCCACTTATGGATTAATAAATAGTTATTCAACTCTGCTTAATGGCGAAATATTTCACCTCGATTTGTATCGATTAAATTCTACAGAAGAAGCATTTGATATAGGGATTGAGGATGTAATTTATGATTCCCATTATTGTTTTATCGAATGGCCAGAAATAATTCGTAACTTGTTACCCACAAATACCGTATGGGTAGGCATTGATGTTGACGAAAACGATATGAGAACCATTCAATTTGAACTATGAAAACAGATCCAAATGTTTTAAAATCATTGCTTTCTGAAGGCTTAATGCCTAAAGAAGAAACGTTAGAAATCGCGCGCAAAAAAGGGCAACTAACCATAGGAATTCCCAAAGAAACATTCTATCAAGAGCGAAGAGTTGCCCTGGTACCTGAAGCCGTAAGTTTACTAATAGCCAACGGTCATGATGTGAAAATAGAAGCTGGTGCAGGAGAAAATTGTAATTTCAAAGATAACGAATATAGTGAGGCTGGGGCAACAATATGTCATAGCACAAAGGAAATATATGAGTGTGATATTATTTTAAAAGTTTCACCACCAAAACCGGAAGAAGTTGAACTCATGAAAATGAATCAAATTCTAATGTCTGCCATTCAAATTTCATCGCAACCTAAAGAAGTGTTGCAATTGATGGCAAAGAAAAAAGTTACTGCCATTGCTTGGGATTACATTAAAGACAATGACGGTTCATTTCCAGTGGTACGTGCTATGGGAGAAATCGCAGGCAGCACAGCGATTCTAATTGCTGGAGAATTACTTTCTAATTATAACACTGGAAAAGGAATAATGCTCGGCGGAATTGCTGGCGTACAACCCACTGAAATTGTAGTGCTTGGAGCAGGAACTGTTGGAGAATTTGCCACTCGTTCGGCCTTAGGTCTTGGTGCATCAGTGAAGGTTTTTGACAATTCATTAACCCGTTTAAGAAGACTTCAAAATGACTTAGGCATGCGTGTATACACATCTATTCTACAACCAAAAGTATTAGCTAAATCGTTGATGCGAGCGGATGTAGTTATTGGCGCGTTACGTGCGCCAGCAGGAAGAACACCTTGTATTGTTACCGAAGAAATGATACAATCGATGAAAAACGGATCGGTTGTGATCGATGTCAGTATTGACCAAGGAGGCTGCTTCGAAACCTCAGAAGTCACTAACCACAAAAAACCAACGTTTGAAAAACATGGGGTAATTCATTATTGTGTTCCCAATATTGCCTCGCGCGTTTCCAGAACCGCATCTTTTGCTTTATCTAATATTTTCAGTCCGCTTTTGTTAGAAATGGGAGAAGGAGGTGGCTGCACCGAAATGATTAAGACGAATGAAGGTTTTCGGAATGGCGTCTATATGTACAAAGGCGTTTTAACCAATGAAATATTAGGTAAAGTTTTTGACCTCAATTTCAGAAATATTAGATTAATTTTACCCGGAATTATAGATTAAACTTAGGCTAGCTACTAGCAAGAAAAAAATGACAAAAGAAAATAAGACTGTAAAAATAAATAAACAAGAACGCGAAGCTCAGCCCGGTGGAAGTTTATGGAGAAGATTTAAGATTTATGGCGTTGGTTTTGGGATTGGATTAATGTTCGTTTTATTACTTACCGAAAATAGAGGCTGTAGTTGGTTACCTGCAAACAGAGTGAAGAATTCTATTCTTGAACGTATTCTAGTTGCTAATGCATCATCTGACGCTAAGCTCAAAGCCTATAAAATCGATAAAACAGAATTAGAAAACGCCTTGAATGTTGGAAAGGTTCTATTTTCTCAAAGCAAAAAAACCAGTACATTCAAATTTTACCTGATCGAACATACATTAAAATCAGGTAAGACGGTTACCTTAGAATTCACATTACCTGAAAATAGTTTTGTATCAGAAGTATTTGTGTTAGATCCAAAGAAACCTATTCGCCAAAATACCGTTATAGGAACTGGTACAATCTACCGCTATTTTGCCCAAGGAAAAGCTTATAGTTCAGCTATATTTGTAGATGAAAATACAGCCAATCTATTAGTACTTGAAAAAATGGGATTCTATAAGCCTGTAAGTTTAGAAGAACTTGCTGCTGCCGGAAAAGAACGGGCAAAAGAGAGCCAAATTGAGCTCCCAAAGGAAACCATGCAATCTAACGGAATTCAATTGCGAAGATTGGATCGTGTTTTTAAATCGTCTGCTACCATCGATTTCTCCAACTGTAATTGGAAAGCAAATGATAGACCAACCCATGCCTTTAATTTCAAAACAGAGGATGGAAAGGTTTATAAAGCAACTGCAATTTTGTTTCAAGATAAAATTAAGTTGACCATTATACAGTAATAATTACATCAAACTAAGCAGCCAATCTACTGCTTTATCCAGCTTATTAAATATTTTGGTTGGTGAAACTGGTTTATTAAACTTTAAATAAAAATCTGCAAGAATTTTTTGTGAAAAACCTGAAATAACAATGGCATCTGCTAATGTATGTTTATTTTCTTCTCTACTTGCCGCATAAACCCTCACCTCGGGTGATACATCTGAAAATGCTTCAAATTGATAAATGTTATAATACATTCCACCTCCAATCGATGCTAGAAATGCATTGCCCTTTTGCACCGTTTCAATCGTTAAATTTTGATTTTTTTTTGTTCGAACGAGGAATATTCCATTTTCATAAATAAATCCTTCAGCTTCACCAAAATCACATTGGTGAAGCAATACAAAAGAATCAAGCTGAGAAACTACTGACATATAATATAAAACATTGAAATACATCTACCAACACGCATTAAACATCGACAAGATAGTGATTTATGTACTGCGAACTCATTAATTCTTATTTTTTTGATTATTATCAACCAAAAAAACAGCCCCTACTTTATGAATTTCATTCGTTCAATTCTTACGAATTCAATATCCCCAATAAAAAATGACGAAAAATCCTTTTACAATGTAAGTAAACCTTATTTTTACACCTCAAATTAAAACAAATGCAAATTACAAAATCATATATCCTTGGTAAATGGCAAAGTGGAGATGGTGTAGAAACCAATTTCTATAATGCTATAACTGGTGAACAATTTGGATCAACTAGCTCTGCAGGGTTCGATTATAAAGCTATTACAGAATACGGTCGAAATGTTGGTGGACCCAAACTAAGAAAAATGACGTTTCAAGAAAGAGGTCGTATGCTGAAAGCATTGGCACTTTTCTTAATGGAGAAAAAAGAACAATATTATGCCATTTCAGCATTAACAGGTGCAACGAGAGTGGATTCTTGGATTGACATTGAAGGGGGAATAGGAAACTTATTCGCGAATGCATCATTGCGTCGCCAATTTCCAGACTTACCTTATTATGTTGATGGTGTAGCTGCACCCATGTCAAAAAACGGGACATTTATTGGACACCATATCATGGTACCGAAAGAAGGAGTTGCGATCCATATTAATGCATTCAACTTCCCTATTTGGGGAATGTTAGAGAAAATCGCAGTAAATTTAATGGCCGGTGTTCCAGCAATCGTTAAGCCGTCAGAATATACATGTTTCGTCACAGAAGCAATGGTAATCGACATTATTGCTTCTGGCATTTTACCCGAAGGTTCTTTGCAATTGGTTAATGGATTGGGTCGAGGAATTATAGATTTTGTTGATTGTCAAGACACGGTAACTTTTACAGGATCTGCGCACACTGGAAAAATATTAAAAGCATTACCTCAAATTACTGAAAACAGTGTTTCATTTAATTTAGAAGCAGACTCATTAAACGCAACCGTTTTAGGCCTCGATGCTGTTCCAGGAACAATCGAATTTGATTTGTTTATCAAAGAAACCGTTAAAGAAATCACGGTGAAAGCAGGACAAAAATGTACCGCTGTGCGTAGAATAATGGTGCCTGAAAACCTATTAGAGGAGGTTCAAAATGCGTTATCAGCACGTTTGGCTTCCACAAAAATAGGTGATCCATCTGTTGAAGGTGTGCGTATGGGCTCTCTTGCCACACACGTACAAGTTGAACGCGTTCGTGAACAAGTAAGTTTATTAGCCAAAACACAAGCAATTGCTTATGGGAATATGGACGATTTTGAGGTAATTGGTGCAGACAGAACAAAAGGAGCGTTCTTCTCCCCTATTTTGTTTGTGAATGACGACCCATTCCACAAGTTAGACGGACACAACATTGAAGCGTTTGGTCCAGTTTCAACGATAATGCCTTATAAAACTACACAAGATGCGATTGAGCTCGTGAAACTTGGAAAAGGCTCTCTGGTTACTTCAATTGTAACCGCAAATGATGCCTTAGCCACTGAATTCGTTATTGGAGCTGCCTGTATGAATGGGCGTATTCTAGTGTTGAATAAAGATTGTGCAAAGGAAAGTACAGGACACGGTTCACCAATGCCGTTACTGACACATGGTGGTCCGGGTAGAGCTGGAGGTGGTGAAGAAATGGGTGGAAAACGAGGAGTTCTACATTACTTACAACGCACTGCGATTCAAGGTCATCCAACTACTATCACTGCAATAACACAACAATTTCAAGTTGGTGCCGTAATGCCAGAAGCCAATCCTCATGTGTTTCGTCAACATTTCGAAGAACTAATGATTGGAGACACTGTGTACACGCATAAACACACTGTATCGGATGCAGACATCGTTAACTTCGCTAATGTTTCTGGAGATAATTTTTACGCACACATGGACGCAACTTCTTTGGAAGGAACAATTTTTGAGAAACGCGTGGCGCATGGCTATTTTGTTTTATCGAAAGCAGCAGGTTTATTCGTTGATCCTAAAAAAGGACCTGTTCTCTTAAACTATGGCTTAGAGGATGCAAGATTCACTAAACCGGTTTATCCTGGAGCAACATTGGGTGTTAGATTCACTGTAAAAGAAAAAGTTGATCAAGAGAAAAAAGACGAAAATGACATCGCCAAAGGAATCGTGAAATTCTTAGTGGACGTGTATGATGAAACAGGAGAAACCGTTGCGTTAGCGACTATTTTAACCATGGTTCGCAAACTTGATCAAACCGTATAGTATTAAATAATAAAATCAAAACTAAATGCAAGATTTTCCAGATAACGACATTGACGATCAAGATGAGCTAGATGCTTTTTTTAAGTTAAATGACCCTTCTGCTCCAGTAAAAGAAATTGAATTACCAGAATTAGGTGAAAAACAACGCAAGGTGAAATTGAAAAGCCTTGTTCAAGATTTATCTTCCGATAATCCTGTAAAAGTCAAAAAAGCAATCAGCGCCATCAATGTATATGGTGATGAAAGTATTATTGAACCCTGTGCCGATGCTTTGCTAAAAAACTTGGATTTAGAAATTGAAGAGAATATTCTTTATTTGTTGGCTTCCATAA
>JAYSRU010000168.1:0-3971 GCA_043720875.1 Crocinitomicaceae bacterium | reverse complement strand
GGAAGCATAACTGGCGCATTTGGTTTAGGCACAATTTCGCCTCAAAGTTTCATGCACTTATCTAATTTCGACAACTCTCTTACTTCTAGCGGAAGTGGGAAACTGTTCCGCACTGATGGGTTGGCTTCATTCAACAACGAGTGGAGTATGTTTACAGGTTTAAATGCTTCGTTAAGCACACAAAAATTTAGAATTATGGTGCCTGCAAACGGCAACAATGTATTTCTGCAAGCGGTAAATGATGCTGGACGCTTGGATTTTAGAACTGGCTCAGCAACCGTAACAGCAAGCAATTCGCGGTTAATGATAGAACGTGCCGTTTTACCATCCTATCAGGGAGTTAATACCGCAGGCTTCGTAGCAATTTATGCGCACTTAAACACATTAGACAGAAGACCACCTGCTGCACCGCTTCATATTTTTGGACAAGAAACCGCAAATGCACAAGGATGGAACCGAGGAATTCAATTATCAGATCGTGCCATTATACAATGGGGTGGTGATAGAATTGGTGGTGGCCTTAGCATTAACCCTACGCCAATCCCTAAAGGTTTTTTCATGGGGCACCCTTCCGAACTACCCAACGGAAATATGTATGCTGGTATTGTTGATTCGCTTCACGCAGCCTCTCCAGTGAACTATGTTTATGCCATTCAAGTAAACGCCCCTATCGGAAGCACTACAAATCCTAACCCAGAAGGTACAATGAATCTATATAAAAACGTATTGATCCATGAAATTAATTCACCCGTAATTACCTTAGCGAACGAACGACATTTAGGTGTAAATACGCTAAACCCGAATAACATTGTAGAAATAAATACCGCAAATGTTAATGCTATACCCGGAAAAAGCGGTTTGCGTTTAACTGATTTAACTGCGGTAAGTACGCTTATGCCAAACCCAGGAGCTGGTGTTTTAACGGTAGATTCCTTGGGTGATGTAATATATGTTCAAGGAGGATCTGGCGCATTCGGTACTTTTTGTGCAGATTCTGTGAATGGAAAATTGCAGTATGATACAAAAGTAGATTTGAATAATCATAACTTGTATTTTACAAATAACGATTCAATTGGTGGTAATAAAATAGGAGTTGGATATGACTGTGGAACTGCATTAGAAGCTAAATTCAATGTTTATTCTAGCGATGAAATTTGGGCAGGGTCATATTATACAAATGGAAATTCCCCCATAAATCCAAACTTTCAAGGAGGATTAAAAAGTGTTATAGATTCAACCAGTACCCTAAATGCAAGAGCCATTTATGGTTATGTTGAACCCAATCTTACTTCAAATATGGTTTCACAAATTGGAGTAATGGGTCAAGTTAAAGGACGTGATGTAAAAGAAGCTGTTGGCGTTTATGGCGCATCAACGGTTACAATTCCAAACAGCGGTGCAATTGGAGGTCGATTTATTACACTTGGGAGTGCAGTAGGACGAGCAGTTCAAGCACAAAATATCACTTCCCAGGGTAGTGCAACGCCCTACTCTGGTTTTGGCTTTGGAGGAGATTTTAGCGCAACAAATTTTCCGGGAACAACGGTAAACAACAATACAGGCGTAAAAGGAAGCGGTAATGGTACGGCTGCAATTAATATTGGTATTCAAGGATATGCAGTAGGTGGGACAATTAACAGAGCTGGGCTTTTTCAAGGATCCATCGAAGCAGCTGCGGCATTAGTTGTTTCGGACCAACAATTTAAAACCAACGTTACCCCAATTGGTTCTGCTTTAAAGTTGGTAAATCAATTGAGACCAACAACGTATTTTATGGATACTACGAATTTTAGTGAATTCAATTTTGGTTCAGAAAAACAATATGGTTTCATTGCACAACAAGTTGGCGCCATCATACCTGAGTTAATGCACAACAGTATGAATCCTGCAACATATGATAGTCTGGGAAATGAATTAATTTCTTCAACTAGCTACAAATCATTAAACTATAATGCGATTATCCCTATCAATACGCAAGCTATTATTGAATTGGATCAAAAAGTAAATAAACTTACCTTGAGCGATGAATCAATAAAAACAAACGTTACAAATCTTACTGGATCTTTGGATAAAGTATTAGATATGCGTGGGGTAACGTATGATTGGAACCAGACCGTGCATACCGAATTGAACTTGGACAGTGTTACACACATTGGTTTTATTGCACAAGAAATTAATGCAATTGATCCATTACTAACTTTTGTTGACGCAGATACGTTGATGCACGTGGAATATGACAAAATTGTTCCCATTTTGGCAGAAGCCATGCAAGAATTGAATGCAAAAATTGAAAACAGAGATTCGATCATTGATGCGCTAAACGCTCGGTTAACAAATCTTGAAAATTGTTTAAGTGCATTGTTGCCATCCTTATGTCAAATGAATCACAGCATGATTCAAAATAATACGCAACAAACACAAGAGCAAGTGCGTTCGCAATTGGCGGTTACGTTATCCAATAAAACGTCAATTATTTTGGATCAAAACGTTCCAAATCCATTTGCTGAGCAAACTACGATCAATTTCTCAATTCCAGTCACTGTAGTAAAGGCGCAAATTCATTTTTACAATGCAGAAGGAAAGTTGATGCAATCTGTTGATGTCACAGAAAGAGGTTTAGGCAGTTTAACCGTTTTTGGATCTGATCTTAGTTCGGGTGTGTATACTTACACTTTAGTTGCTGACGGACAAATTGTTGCAACAAAACGAATGGTGAAACAATAAAAAGTAAATGCGTCCAAATTACTTCGTTGCAGATTTATTTTTATCGTATCACGCACCAAAGTGGGCTCAACTCAAAAAATAAATTTTCGCCTTGTTCTTTAAACGCAGTAACTTTTTTCTGAAAACTTTAAATCCTCTCGTCTCAAATAATATTGGGAATGAGAGGATTTTTAGGTTTAATATTTATTAGATTTTTTTTACTTCTTCGTAAATTGCGTTAAGATATAGATTGTTTGGCCATTCACCTTTCCTTCAATTAGCTCTGCGTTATCGTGAACTAAACGTATGTTTCTTACAGCAGTGCCACGTTTTGCGATCATACTTGAACCTTTAACATCCAAATCTTTGATCAGAACGATTGAATCTCCTTGTAATAATTGAACACCATTTGAATCAAAATGTTTGATTGCATTTTCGTCCTCCATCGTTTCTTTTGCCCATTCCAACTCTTCTTCTGTCAAGTAAATCATTTCCAACAAATCATTGGGCCAAGATTCAGTTGTCAGTGAAGATAAAACTCTAAAGGCAACAACTTTCACCGCAGATACTTCGCTCCACATACTGTCATTTAAGCAACGCCAGTGATTGGGGTTCATTTCCGAATTACCGGCAAGTTGATCGTGACATGTTGAGCATGTTGCCATGCATTCGTTTGGATTTGAACCCGATTTTGGTGCAACTATAAACTGCTGCAATTCGTTTTCACTTCCGCACAATTCACATTTGTTTTCACTGCGGGCAATTAATTCTTTCGATAAATTCATGTACAAATTTACAAATAAAAATCTGTTCTAAATTAGCGTTGATTGACCAATACTTACATTTTCTAGGTTAACATAATTCTGATTAACCCCAATAGTTTGATAGATGTAATTCGCTATAACTGAACCAACTTGTTCGGTTCCGTAATTACTTTCAGCATGCAAATCTGGCGTAACTATGTTAAACTCTAAAGCTTTTTCAACAGCTGCGCGCACTGCTTCAGCCTCTGCTGCCAATCCAAAATGATCCAACAACATGGCTGCACTTAAAATCGCTGCGATTGGGTTCGCAATATCTTTGCCCTTGGCTTGTGGAAATGATCCGTGAATTGGTTCAAACATCGCATTAGTATAACCAATTGATGAAGATGCCAACAATCCGATTGAGCCACCAATGACGCTGCCTTCATCTGATATGATGTCTCCAAACATATTCTCCGTCAAAATAACATCAAATTGCTTTGGGTTTAAAATCATTTGCATAGC
>JAYSRU010000167.1:0-3987 GCA_043720875.1 Crocinitomicaceae bacterium | reverse complement strand
ACAGAAAGCCAAGAAATTTTTAGCTTGCCCCAACTGGCTGGTGCGGTGTATTATTATACTTTTGAAAGTGATGCCAATGTGAGATTAGAAGGGAAGATCGTGCAGTATTAGATTTCATCACATCTTCTGCGGAACGCCAATTCCCAATAGTTTCAAGCTCAATTTCACAACTTTAGCTACTTCTGCGCACATCACAATTCTCAATTGTTTTGATGCTACGTTTTCTTCGAGTGCAACAGGTACATTTTGGTAAAAGGTATTGAAAAGTTTCACCAATTCGTACACATAATTTGCAATGGTGCCTGGGTTCAATTCTTTTGCTGCTTGTTCAATAATACTTGGGAAATCTTGTAATTGCTTCAAGACTTCTTTCTCCTCCACCGTTAAGGCTTGGAAAGATTGGTTAACGTCTAATTTAACTTGTGCCGCATTATTTTTAGCCAAAAGAGACTGAATTCGCGCGTAGGTATATTGGATAAATGGCCCAGTATTTCCTTGCAAATCGATCGATTCTTCTGGATTAAATGTCATTCGTTTCTTTGGGTCAACTTTCAATAAGTAATATTTCAAGCCACCGATCCCAATTTGTTCGTATAATTCCGTTTTCTCAGCTTCAGACATTCCTTCTAAATGCCCTCTTTCTTGTGCGATTGCAGTTGCTGCATCCACCACTTCTTGCATCAAATCATCGGCATCAACTACAGTTCCTTCACGAGATTTCATTCTACCCGAAGGTAGATCTACCATTCCATAACTTAAGTGATGTAGGTTTTGTGCCCAAGTGAATCCCAATTTTTTCAATATTAAGAACAGCACTTTAAAATGATAATCTTGTTCGTTTCCAACCGTATAAATCATCCCATTCATTGCTGGAAAATCTTTACTTCGATCGATAGCTGTGCCTATGTCTTGCGTAATGTAAACAGACGTGCCATCACCGCGCAAAACCAACTTTTCATCTAATCCATCAGCCGTCAAATCAACCCAAACCGAACCATCTTCTTTGGTGAAAAATACGCCACTTTTCAATCCAAGTTGAACACTGTCTTTTCCCAATAAATAAGTATCCGATTCGTAATACAACTTATCGAAATCAACTCCCATACGTTTGTATGTTTGCTCAAAACCTTTGTAAACCCAGCCATTCATGGTAGTCCAAAGCAAATAAGTTTGTGGGTCGCGTGCTTCCCATTTCACTAACATTTCTTTCACTTCTAACATCAAATCTGTTTGATTCTTTGCTATTTCACGAATTTTACCATTGATTGTAGCCTGTGTATCTTCGCTTTTACCTTCACGCGCATTTTGAAGTTTTTGAACTTCATCCACCACCGCATTTGGGTAATCGTTGTAAACACCGGCCTCCCATTCTTGTAAAATATCTTTGTATTGTAACGTTAAATGCTTATCAAACTCTACGTAATATTTCCCTACCAAAGAATCACCTTTTATTCCAGTATTTTGTGGCGTTTCACGTTCTCCTTTTTCATTTTCAGGAGAAAATTTTTCCCAAGCCAGCATACTTTTACAAATATGTATCCCTCGATCATTTATGATTTGCATTTTTACAACTTCATGACCGTATGCCTTAAGAATTTCTGCAACAGAATAACCGATGAAGTTATTTCTCAAATGACCTAAATGCAATGGTTTGTTGGTGTTCGGAGAGGAATATTCCACCAAAATCATTGGTTTTGAATTGGAATCAGTACACCCATAATTAGGCGTTTCGGAAATTTCCAAAAGTCCGTTTATCCAAACCGTTTCATTGTAAACAATGTTCAGAAATCCATTTACAAGATTGTATGACGTGATGGGCAAATCCGATTGAACCAATGCTTCACCAAAAAGAGTTGCTAAATGATCTGGCGTACTTTGTAGCGCTTTTAACAAGGGGAAAAGCATTATGCTAACGTCACCTTCAAATTCCTTTTTTGTCTTTTGAAAAACCAATTGTTTTATTGGCAGTTCAATATTAAAATTAGCTTTGATTACTTCTAATAGTAAACCCTTAATTTTATTTTCCATTTTTATATTTCACTAATTTGAAGGCCTTGCTATTACTTTTTTTCTAATGAAGTAACAACATTTTCTAAAATTCCGAAGGTAATTTCTGCCATTTTGTTGGTACACTCATCTAAACATGGATTCACTTCCACAAACTCTAAACACACTAATTTGTCAGATTTTGCAAAACCCAATAACAACTCTTCTGCTTGTTGTGGCGATAAGCCATTATTGACTGGCGTTCCAGTTCCATGTGATGTCATTGCTGGATCCATCGAATCAACGTCGAAAGAAACGTAAATAATATCACAATCCTTAAGTAAATCAAGTGTTGCCTTCACTATTTCGCTTGTGCCTTTTTCGTTAACTTCGGCTACTTCGAAATTCTTTATGTTGTGTTTTTTTAATAAATAAACTTCTTGCTCTTCTACATCTCTAACCGCGATATAGACAAGATCTTTAACATCCAATGAAGGTTTTTTTGAATAATTTTTTAGCTTTTCCCATTTCCGTTCAGTAGCATCATCCAATGTATTTATCGCACAATCTAAATTATCCAATTGCAGCGCAATAGCCAAAGGCATTCCGTGCATATTACCAGATGGCGTTGTATAGGGTGAATGAATATCCGCATGCGCATCAATCCAGATGGTTCCGATTCTTTTTTTCGGGAAATTCTTTTTTAGTGCTGCCAATGTGCCCGCTGCAGAACCATGATCTCCAGCTAAAACTAATGGAAAAGAACCTGAGGCGATTACTTCAGTAAGTGTAGCATCAAGATGCTTGAATAATTCAACCAACCCGTCAATGCGCAATGCAAAAGGAAACGCGGTTGGCTTCAACAAATAATGATTCACATCCTTTACATTTATGATCGGACGAGAAAATAAATTAGAATGTTGATTTAAGGCTGCTACTTTAAGTGCTCCAAAACCCAATGACGCTCCTCGAGTACCTGCGGTAATTTCTGAAGTGTTACTAATGAAAGTGATTTTATGTTGCATAATATGTGATTGCCACAAAGATAACAATAGATTCTTAGCATTTTTAGTTCAAAACTAATAGATTGAAAAAAGTTTTAAACGAAATTCAAGCATTGCTTTTGCACTCACGGTTGTTTTTCACAAGCCCTTTACAAGCACAAATCCATTCAATTCCTTTATTCTAAATACAAACCCAACTTCATTTTTAGGCGTAATGTAAATATCATCAAATGCATTATAATTCACAACCACACCTCTTCGGAAAGAAGTACGTACACCAACATACGCTCGTACATTTACCTCTAAAGACCTTATGGCAACAATTGGTATTAATTTAGGTACGAAAAATTGATACACAATTAAATTTTTTTCATCTATTTTAGTATAGGTTCCAAAAACAACCCCAATAAAAACACCTAGCAACAACACCAGAATAGCGCCTTGTCCAATCAAATCTACTACTGAAAATCCTTCAACACGCAACGATCCGAAAAACAAAATTGTGAAAAATACGAGCATTATTATCATGATCAACATAAATATTCTGTCTACCTTCGATCGAAAAACAAAGTACGCCTCTTCTGGTATTATTTTTTTCATTAGACCAAATTTGCGAATAATTACAGACACATGAAACATTTCTTAGCATTATTCCTTATTTCTTTACTTCCATTCAGTGGTTGCAAAGCCAAAAAGAGCAACAAGGCAGCCGCTAAAATGAAGACATTCATTATTGAAATTGCAAATTATTCACGCTCAATCCATCCAAATTTTATCATTATTCCTCAAAATGGAACCGAACTTTTATGGCTAACCAAGATACAAACGCAGGTTTTGACTTACCGTACACAAGTGCAATTTCGGGCATCGGTCAGGAAAGTGTTTTCTACGAAGACCAATTAGAAACAGATCATTTGAACCGTGATTTATGTCATCAAGCAAGTGCAATTCTTCCAGTACTTTCCAGCGACTGGGGACCCAACAACAGAGCTGAATG
>JAYSRU010000166.1:0-11652 GCA_043720875.1 Crocinitomicaceae bacterium | reverse complement strand
TTGGTAAATCTTTTTGTGGATTTTTAGCCTCTTCCGCCATAGTTGATATTGCATCAAAGCCAACAAACGCAAAGAATACTGCAGAAACTGCACCCATTACACCTACAAATCCTTTAGGGAAAAACGAGTGCCCTCCTTTAACCATCGTGCTTTCTGGCATCCAATTACTTGGTGTTATATACAAAACACCTACAACAATAACCAAAGCAACAGCAATGAGTTTAATGTAAACCATAATATTGGTAACATTTTTACTTTCTTTCACCCCCACAAGAACCAGCCAGGTAACAAAGAAGTTTATCATTAATGCCGGTAAATCAAATAGTATTTTCAATCCACCAATAGTTGGAGCAACCGTCCAAGCGTAGGCATCTGCGTTCATTACTACATCCTTAACATTGCCATGATTTTTTATTGTTTCGGCAAGTGTAGTTTGATAATTAGAATAGGCATGTTTTGCCTCCATGTAACTTGAGGTTATCCAATTTGGTAAATGAATGTGCAAGTCGCCGAGCAAATTCGTAAAATACTCTGACCATGAAAATGCAACATAAATGTTACCAACCGAATATTCTAATATCAATGCCCATCCAATTACCCAGGCCACAATTTCACCAAAACTCGCATAAGCATAGGTATATGCACTCCCCGCAACCGGAATTCTTCCTGCGAATTCAGCATAACAAAGGGCAGTAAAACCACAAGCAACTGCACAAATCACGAACATCACCACCACTCCTGGTCCGGCACGAAAACAAGCGTCTCCTAATGAAGAAAAACTTCCCGCTCCAATAATTGCAGCAATTCCAAGGAAGGTCAAATCCTTCAGGGTGAGCACACGCTTCAGTCCACCTTCATGTTCACTGTCTGCTTCTGTAATTTTTGAGAAATCTTTGGTTCGAAATAATGACATTCTTTTAGGAATTAGCTAAGTTTATCTGCCGAAGATAATAATTTTGATCAAATTGAAAGATCCTGCATTATACTTAGGACCTTAGACACTAATCCTATTTCAAAAAATCAAGCACAGACAAGCACAAATAGTTCACATTAGCAAAACTCATTTGTGATTGCGACTATCCAAAATTGATTACGCAACTTATTAACAATTGTAGCGTCTAATAACCATTGCGGACACAAGAGCAGTAAATAATTGATGAGTTCGTCGACAAAATAGACTCATTCATCTAAATACTGATTGTTCTGTTAAATAATATTTGTTCATTGTTCTAAAGATTACACATTATGCTTAAAACAATTTTACTATTACTAACACTTTCCTTAACTCCATTTTTAGGGTGGGCACAAGTTCCACCAACAGCAAATTTTACAGCCTTGCCTTTGGCAGTTTGCGAAGGAAATCCTATAAATTTCACCAACACTTCGGTTGCCGGAACAGCTCCGATAGCCAACTATACTTGGGATTTTGGTGATGGTTTTTCGGCAATTACCACCAATACTGCTCATACTTATGGCGCCCCTGGCACGTATACCGTAACCTTGGTTGCAACCGCTACAAATGGTCAAGCTGATGCTGAAGTGAAGGTGGGATATGTTACTGTTAACCCACGGCCAACAGCAGGTTTTACTACCACGAGCGCAGGCTGTACGATACCGTTTTTAGTGACATTCACCAATACATCTAGCGTTGGCACATTTTCGTATAGCTGGAATTTTGGAAATGGTCAAACCTCCATATTACAAAATCCGCCGGCTCAAACGTATGCAACTGTTGGAAGTTTTAATGCCACGCTCTTGGTAACGAACACCACAACTGGTTGTAGTCAAACGTTTAGCCAAACAATTGTAACGACAGCTTTTGACGCTGGAATTACATTACCTACCACCGCATGTGTTGGACAAGCCTTAACCCTTACCGACAACAGTACAATTGGCGCCAACTCTTGGGCGTGGGCTTTTGGTGATGGTCAAACCTCCACTGCACAAAACCCTAGCACAACCTATGCAGCAGCAGGCACCTATAACGTGACCTTAACCTCACAAAACACAGGATCTGGTTGTGTTGGAAGTGCAACAACAACCATAACGGTTAATGCTTTACCACTCGTTAGTTTCACGGCTAACCCAACAATTGGATGTGCACCTGCAACAGTAAATTTCACCAACACCAGTCCTGCAAGTACAACCTTTAATTGGAATTTCGGTGATGGCGGCGTATTCACCGGCACCAATCCTCCTCCACATGTATATACAGCAAGTGGATCTTACTCGGTTACACTCACTGCAACAAATGCTTTCGGTTGTACACAAACACTTACACAGGCGGCGTTAATAAATATCTCAACACCGATTGTTTCATTTACCGCAACACCGGTTTCAGGTTGTGCACCCCTAAGTGTTCAATTTACCGAAACATGCCCTGTAGTTGTGGGAAACCCAATTACTTCATGGACATGGTTTTTTGGTGATGGAACTTCCTTTGTTGGACAAAATCCACCGGCGCATGTTTACCCAATTGGGGTTTACAATGTAACGTTAAACATCACCACAGCAAATGGTTGTGTTGGAACCTTAACTTCAACAGAGTATATTCAAGTCGGAGCAATTGACCTTGTCGACTTCAGTTTAGCACCTTCTCCAGTTTGTGCAAAAACAGATGTTTTGTTTACAGATTTAAGTGTTATTTCTGCGCCACATTTGCCCACCGAAGTAACTTATAATTGGAATTTTGGTGATGGAGGAAGTAGCACATTACAAAACCCAACGCATCCATATGCAACTGACACAGGATTTTTTGACGTAACGCTTATCGTAGATTTTAGAGGCTGCAAAGACACCATCAATAAAGTTGATATAGTTTACATTAAGGCTCCGATTGCAAACTTTACGCCCAATCAAACTTTATTTTGTAACCCCGCTTCTTTTCCAGTAAATGTTCAGGTTGATGATATTTCCATTATCGGAAAAGTTTCAGACAACGCGGACATGACTTGGTATTGGGGAGATGGAACGTCAACGTTTTTTGATGATCCACAAATAGACGATGCTAATGCTGGAGATTTTTCACATAATTATGCCGCTTACGGTTCATACACCATAAAGCAATTAATACATAACACCACCACGGGATGTGCGGATTCGATTACGTCGATCATTCATATTTCAACAGTAACCGCCAACTTTACAACGGCTAACGATTCTATTTGTAAACAAAGTCAACTAGCCATGACAGATTTAAGCTCCAGTTTTGCCGCACATCCTTTAAGCGCTTGGAGTTATAACATGGGAGATGGAAGTATTGTTCCTGGTTCACCAAATGCAAGTTATGCGTATGCCACGGCAGGAGTTTACACCATCATTTTCATTGCAACAAATACAGTTGGATGTGCAGACACCACTTCAATTGCTGGGATTGATGTGTTAGAATTACCTTCTCCAATCATCGTAGCTAACGATAACGCTGGTTGCGCTCCATTTGTAGTCAACTTTGACAACAACTCTGTAGTTGCCGGAAACGGTATGCCTTTAAGTTCATTTGTTTGGAATTTTGGTGATGGTTCTGCCACCGCCAACCTAACCACTAACAGTGTACTTACTAATCCGAACCACACCTTCAACACACAAGGAGTGTTTACCGTTACAATGGAAGCCATTGATGTATTTGGTTGTGCCTCAAATCCTGATGCAACGCAAACCATTACCATTACTAAACCAATAGCAACCTATACAGCTGGCACTGTACAGTGTGACAATGTTAACTTCACAACAGGAAACACTTCCACGGGTGCAGCGCCTTTAAGTTATCAGTGGTATTTAGATGGTGCAGCATCAAGTGTTGCAACAAACTATGCTAATGTATTTAACGAAAGTAACAACCAACCAACAGGTGCAGTTGCACATAACATTCAATTGATCACGACAGATGTGAACGGATGTAAAGACACTGCAAATTCAGTTATTACGATTTCAATTCCTTTTGCCAATTTTACAGCGACATTTAGTGGTGCATCAACAAATGCCGCAGGAGAATTTACTTGTCCACCGGTTTTTGCTGGTTATGCCAATACTTCTGTTTCTTTTGGCGCTATAACGAACAACGCTTGGAATTTCGGAAACGCAACCTCTTCAACCCTAACAAATCCAAACAATACATTTGTATTTCCTGGAACTTATAGTCCTGGTTTAACCATAACCAACGAATATGGGTGTGTTGATGACACTGTTTTTGTTGACTTGATTACGATTAACGGTCCTAGTGCCACAGCTTTTCAAGTTTTACCTGCTACTGTTTGTGATTTAACGGTTGGCTTTGGTTTGATTGACACGGTTGACGTATTCTCGGTAATCTGGAATTTTGGTGACGGATCTACCGCAATTGACTCCATAAACATTGATCATTTATATCCTAGTATTGGATCGTATGTAACATCTGTTCAAATTGGAGATCAATTTGGTTGCCAGGTATTAATTCCAATGCCCAACGTGAATATTGTAGGTAACGGGATGGTTGCTGATTTTAGCGCTAGCCCAACAGATTTAGAATTGGCAGAAACGGTTCAATTTACAGATCTATCAAGTGGACCACTTCCTTTGATATTGTGGATATGGAACTATGGCGACGGTCAAATTGATTCCCTTTATTCATCTAACGCACCAAGCCATTTTTATACACTGGGCGGCAACATTCCTGTTGTGTTAACAATAGTAGATCAGAACGGTTGTAGAGATAGGGACACTCTATTCCTTAATGTTAGTAATACTTATGAACTGGGCAATATCATGACATCAAACGGTGATGGAATTAACGATGTGTTTGCACTCAAATATGCCATTTTCAAGTCGTTTGACATGGTGGTAACTAATCGTTGGGGCAATATTATACATCAAGCAACCAACCAAACTGGAACGTTGCTTTGGGATGGAAAAACAGACAAAGGAGATGACGTTGTTGACGGCACTTACTTTTACATCTTCAAGGGTACTTTCTTCAACGATGAACAAACCTCTAAACAAGGATTTATCCAGGTTGTTGGGAAGAAATAATTAATTCAATAAAAAGTTATACTACTAATCCAAAATTGCGGCGATTCCCGGCAATGTTTTTCCTTCTAAATATTCTAACATTGCGCCACCACCAGTGGAAACATAACTCACTTTATTGGCTAAGTTAAATTTATTGATAGCCGCCACAGAATCACCACCACCTACTAATGAAAAGGCTCCTTTTGCAGTTGCTGCAACAATTGAATCTGCCACTGCTTTTGTTCCTGCTTCGAAGTT
This sequence comes from Crocinitomicaceae bacterium, assembly GCA_043720875.1. GTDB lineage: Bacteria > Bacteroidota > Bacteroidia > Flavobacteriales_D > Crocinitomicaceae > JAYSRU01. Next base: position 6,411 of record JAYSRU010000166.1, on the reverse strand, counting down.
TGAAAATTCAAAAACACCCATAGGACCGTTCCATAATATAATTTTAGAAGCTTGAATAACCTCATCACATTCTGAGATTGTACGCTGACCAACATCCAAGCCCATCCAAGAATCTGGAACGTCATTAATGTCCACTTCTTTTCTATTTGCATCGTTTGAGAACGTATCCGCAACCATAGCATCAACAGGAATAACTAGGCGTACCTTCTTTTCTTTTGCTTTTTGCATGATTTCACGCGCCGTTTCTAAAAAATCATCTTCAACCAATGAGTTTCCAACCTTACCGCCCATGGCTTTCACGAACGTAAAGGCCATTCCGCCTCCAACTATTAGGTTGTCCACTTTGTCTAATAATTTTTCGATAATCACAATTTTAGAAGAAACCTTCGCCCCGCCAACAATAGCCGTTACCGGTTTTTCAGTACTGTTCAACACCTTTTCAACGCTTTCAATTTCAGCCGCTAACAGTAACCCAAACATTTTATCTTGTGGAAAAAATTTCGCAATTACCGTCGTTGATGCATGTGCTCTATGCGCTGTTCCGAAGGCATCATTTACAAATACATTTCCCAATTTAGCTAAATCTTGCGCAAAAGCTTCTGTGCCAGCAGTTTCTTGTTTATAAAACCTAACATTTTCCACCAACAATACTTCACCAGGATGTAAAGCGTTTGCCGCGTTTCGCGTATTTTCACCCATACAATCAGCTGCAAACTTTACGTCAACACCCAATATTTTAGAAGTTTGAGCCACAATATGTCGCAATGAAAAACGATCTTCAGGTCCTTCTTTTGGTCTACCTAAGTGTGACAATAGAACAACCGATCCGCCATTTTTTAAAATATGCAAAATTGTTGGAGCAGCCGCACGAATGCGCGTATCGTCTGTGGGAAGAAGTGTTTCTTTGTCAAGCGGGACATTAAAATCTACGCGAACCAACGCTCGTTTTCCGGCAAAAGAATAGGTTTGAAGTGTTTTCATGGCACAAAAATAAGCATATCAATTTGAACCAAGAAATTTATAAAGTAGATGAATGCTAAAATATATTTCAAGCTTGATTTGTCTTCATTAAGCAATCTTTTATGCACTCAATTCCAGCGGGAGTTTTCTCGATTTTGAAGCGTATCGAAATACATGTTTTTCATACGCGCAACACGCACAATCGATTCAGGGTCTCCAGACAGTGCCTTGGCCTTAATTCTATAGTAAAGGTCAATTGAATGCCCAAATAGATCCTCGTCTAAACCATTTTTAATCTGTGCAATTTTAGCGTTTAGTTCAATCAAATAATACTCTATGTCGCCCAAAAGAGTTACTTCTTCGTCTCCTAGACTTGCTTTTTTTAACAACTTCGAATAGGTTGGAAGCACTTCGTTGAGCAGTAAAACAAATTGCTTTAGCTCTTTATCAATTTCTTCTTTTTTTTGAATAAAACTCATAACCCGATTATTTATAACGATGCAATGTACACAAATACATAAACAACACGACTGAATTAAACGTTAATTCTTGTTACATTTGATGCTCACCAAACAAATCACCTTGGCAGGCATTTACGTTCATATTCCTTTTTGCAAACACGCCTGTTCCTATTGTGATTTTCACTTTAGCACCACCTTCGATGCCTATCGGGAAACCCTATTGGCCTGTATTTGTGAAGAATTAGTTGTGCGTAAATCGACACTCTCCGAAAGCATATCTACTATCTATTTTGGTGGAGGAACGCCAAGCATTTTGAGTTCGGAAGAAATTGCACTAATTATTACAACCATCAAAGACAATTATTCCCTTACGGCTTCACTCGAAATAACGCTCGAAACTAATCCTGAAATGATGAGTCGGCCTAAGCTCAAAGCATTCAAAGATGTGGGAATAAATCGACTAAGTGTGGGCATTCAATCTTTTGATGCACAACAATTGAGTTGGATGGAACGCACACACAGTGCGGAAGAAGCAGAAAACTGTGTAAAGAACGCTCAAACCGTTGGAATTGAAAACATCAGCATCGACCTTATTTATGGCTTGCCTAACCAAACACTTGCTGAGTGGAAAGTCCAATTGAAAAAAGCCATTGCACTAAATGTTCAACATATTTCTAGTTACTGTCTAACGGTCGAAAAAGGAACAAAATTTGGGCACCAAGTAGCTAAAAATATCGTACAACCCTTGGCAGATGAAGTACAAATGGAAATGCTTGGAGTGTTAGAAACCTCGTTGCAGCAAAATGATTTCGAACATTATGAAATTTCCAATTTCGCCAAACCGGGATTTCGATCCAAACACAATACCTCGTATTGGGAAGACAAGACTTACCTGGGCGTTGGCCCATCGGCACACAGTTTTTTTGGAGCAACCCGCAGTTGGAACATTGCGAACAATCAACACTACATAAAGCTCATACAAACTACTGGAATTGCCACCAATGGAACCGAAAACTTAAGTTTAGTGGAGCGGGCCAATGAAAAAATAATGACCCGTTTAAGAATGAGCGACGGCTTAAACCTAACAGAAGTTGAACAAATTCTACCGCTATCCAAGAATCAACGTGCGCGCATTGAGCAATACGTAAATGACGGGCTGCTAGACAAACAGCTCAACACCATTCAATTAACGCGTGCGGGTAAACGTTTGGTGGATAGGATTAGCTCTGATCTGTTCTTTACATAAGATCTTTTCATGCTCTGACTTATCATTATTTTACTCACTTCATGCACGAGTTATCATTCATTAATCTTTAAAATACAGATTAACGCATGATTTATCATACAACAAAGAGATTATATAAAAATATTTGTATCTTTGAATGAAATATCATTCACTACTCGATCTAAATATACTTTATGACTGATTTATCATTCAAAAATTGGGATTCAATGAGCGACAATGCCTTGGCGGTGCACATTGGTGCTTTTATAAAGTACCAGCGCATGGAACAAAACAAAACGCAAGAAGTATTAGCAAATGCTGCGGGCATAAGTCGTTCTACATTAAGTCTATTAGAGCGAGGTGAAACTGTAACATTAGCCACGTTAATTCAAGTATTGAGAATATTGGATCAACTGCATGTGCTGGATGTATTTAGTATACAACACGTAATAAGTCCTTTGACATTGGCAAAAATAGAAAAGAATCAACGCCAACGCGCCAGTGGCAAAAATGAAGAAAACATTAACAAAATCAAGCTATAATATGAATACGGCATTTGTAAAAATATGGGGAGAAGTTGTTGGCGCTGTTGCTTGGGATGAAAAAACAGGATTGGCAAGTTTCGAATACGACCCTAAATTTAAAAAAGACAATTGGGATTTATCCCCCATAAAATTACCAATACGATCAGCAAAGAAAATACTTACTTTCCCGGAATTACGAAAAAACAAAAATGCTGAATTTGATACGTTTAAAGGTTTGCCAGGCCTATTGGCAGATGTGCTTCCTGATAAATATGGTAATCAACTCATTAACATGTGGCTTGCCCAACAAGGTCGACCACAAGACAGCATGAATCCTGTTGAAATGCTCTGTTTTATTGGTAGCCGAGGAATGGGGGCATTAGAATTTGAGCCCACTAGCATTATAGAAAGTAAAAAAACATTTTCTATTGAAATCGATAGTCTGGTAGACATGGCTCAAAAAATGTTGTCTAGACGAGAATCCTTCACCACCAATCTCCAAAAGGACGAGGAAAAAGCAATGCTGGAGATATTAAAAATTGGCACATCTGCGGGTGGGGCAAGACCTAAAGCCGTTATCGCCTATAACGAAAAAACAGGCGAAGTTAAATCTGGTCAAACAAATGCTCCGAATGGTTTTGAGCATTGGCTCATTAAGCTAGATGGCGTAAGCGACATACAACTGGGCGCAAGCAAAGGGTATGGACGCGTAGAAATGGCATATTATAACATGGCAATAGCTTGTGGGATCAACATGATGCCATCACGTCTGTTAGAAGAAAATGGAAGAGCGCATTTTATAACCAAACGCTTTGATAGAGAAGGAGGAGAAACCAAACACCATGTTCAAACATTCTGTGCACTTAAGCATTTTGATTTCAATTTGGTACATAGTTTTAGCTATGAACAGCTATTCCAAACCATGAGAGAATTGAAGTTATCCTATCAAGAGATGGAACAACTATACAGGCGAATGCTTTTTAATGTTATTGCTCGTAATTGTGATGATCATACCAAAAATTTTGCTTTTAGATTAAAAAAAGGTGAAAAATGGGAATTAGCACCCGCTTATGACATTTGCCATGCATATCGCCCTGACAGTGAATGGGTGAGCCAACATGCGCTAAGCATTAACAACAAACGAAAAGAAATAACAAAAGAAGATTTATTGGTAATTGGAGCCTCCATAAAATGTAAAAAGGCAACGCGTATTATTGAAGAAATAAATAGCACCGTACAACAATGGAAAAAATTCGCTCATGAAGCTAAAGTAGCTCCTGAATTAAGTGAAAAAATTGCTAAAACTTTATTAAACATAGCGTAATACAACGAGAATGTTGAATTTTAAGGATAAAAATTTACCATGAATAAACGGGAGAACACGTATACTTTTAAATATTGGATAATAATTCACAGCAATTTAGATCAAATGAAACCCAACCTATAGGACCAAAAAACCTCTATAAATCTTGGATATTATCCAACTTATTTGGAAGTATTTCAGTTATTCTAATCATATTTCTTACGAATCTTGTTATAGATCAAATTGATGTGAATTTCCACGGCTTGTCACAAGTGGGAATAGGAATTTTCTTGTTTTTCTTATTCGGAATTGTATTTACGCTCCCTCATTTTCTTTACTCGCACCATCTTATTCGGAAAAAACATGCTCCCCGAACTATCTGGAAAACAATCCTATTAACTCTGTTGTTTCCGTATTTGCTGTTACTCATTGCTGTTGTTTCCGTTAATCACTTATCTTATGGGAACCCAATACTCGAGGGCCCTAATATTGTGTTACTGGGAGTTTTAATGTTACATTATTTGGTGGGAGTTTTGGTTTGGAGATATTTTTATCAAAAAGTTAATGTTTGATTTAGAAAGAATGACATAACTTACATTCGCGCCAATACACCAACCAAAAACACAAAAAATCAAAATAAATGCGGCGTAAACCAAAAACGTGCTTTGGTATCGTTACTTTTGTAGCATGTCAGAAAACTTAACCGTTAGCCTCGGTTCCAAATTAGAAAAATATACCACACTTCTTCCACAAATTGAGGCACTTTGCGCAGGTGAAAACAATTTAGTTGCCAATCTTGCCAATACTTCAGCAGCATTGCGCCAAACCTTCGGTTTTTTCTGGGTTGGTTTTTATCTAGTTGATCCAAACATCGAAACACAACAGTTGGTTTTATCGGCATTTCAGGGCGATATCGCTTGCACACGTATTAGATTCGGAAAAGGCGTTTGTGGAACAGCTTGGCAAACTCAAGCTACACAAGTGGTAGCAGATGTATTAAATTTTCCTGGTCACATTGCATGCAGCTCAGCATCCAAAAGCGAAATTGTTGTTCCTATCTTCAAAGACAATCAAGTAGTTGGTGTTTTGGATATTGACAGTGACAAACTGAATGATTTTGACGAACAAGATGCGCTTGCACTTGAAAAACTTTGCAGATGGTTGGGAGAAAATATTTTTTAATCTCGTCACTTGCGTTCCTGACCTTGTTGGGAAGCTGTGCCCAGGTGCAAGAACTTGTTGGTGGACCCGAAGATGTTTTTGCTCCAAAACCCGATAGCTTAGGCATACAGCCACCCAACGAAAGTGTTTTGTTTACATCCAAAACCGTAAGCATCACCTTCAACGAATACATCAAATTAAACAACGCTGCGGAAAACATAAAAATCATTCCAAACGATTCGAAAATCAAAGCAACAGTTGTAAAGAAAAAACTAATCTTAGAATTCTTAGACACCTTGCAAGCCAACACAACCTACGCCGTTTACTTCAACGGTGCCGTGCAAGATTTAACCGAACAAAATGATTCCCTCATGACTTATGTTTTTTCTACAGGGGAAAACATCGACAGTAACACAATCAGCGTGTTGGTGCGCAATGATTTTACACAACAACTCACCGAAAATTGCGTAGTTGGTTTATACGAACCCAACGTAAACCCTTCCAAAACTCCACCGCGTTTTTTCGCTAAAACCAATAACATTGGGTTAGCAAAACTTTCTTACCTAAAAGAAGGGAATTATCAGCTGTTTGCATTTGACGATAAAAACAGAAACCTTTTACTTGATCCTACCGAAAAAGCTGGATTCCACACTTCATCCGTTAGCGTTTCTGACAGCGCCTTGTCCTACAATCTGGGTATATTTCCGCGCACAAAAAACGACACCACCATTCAATTTCAAGCACCAGGAAGCTTTACTGTTTCTGGGAAAAATGTTG
>JAYSRU010000165.1:0-35058 GCA_043720875.1 Crocinitomicaceae bacterium | reverse complement strand
TGATCGCCATTTAAAACACACCAAAGAATTTGTGATTGATGGGATAAAAAACCCGGGAGATTATGTGATTTACATTGTTAATTCGAATGAAAACTGGATTGAAAAGTTAATTAAAGCGACGACAAATGAGCCAGATGCAAAATTTGTTTTTTCACGAACAGACCTAAATATCCATAACATTTTGATCAACACTTCTAACTCACCTAAAGGAACTGATTTATACATAACTGATATACATACAGGGAAACCCGTTAAAGGAGCGAAAGCGGCAATTTATGGCATGAATCAAAAAGAGATGTCCAACCCTTTGAAATTTAACCATACTTCAGACAAAAATGGTTGGATTTCTTTACCTTCAACCTATGATTATCGCTCAAATTTGGTGGTTGCATTTAACGGAGATACAATTTCTCATGGTATTTATTCGAACACATATGTTCTTTCTCCGAATGGCATAGATTACAACATTACAACAGATCGTAGTTTATACCGTCCTGGACAAATCGTAAAATTCAAGGTAATTGCTTACCAACATACGAACGGTAAATATGCAGTTGCAGAAGGAATTAATATTGAATTAATTTTGACTAATTACGAAGCGGGTGACATTGCTACCATTAAGGGTATTACCAATTCGTTTGGTTCTTTTTCTGGAGAGATTCAATTGCCACAGAATGCGTTAACTGGTTCGTATGATTTTAGAATTAATGAAAACACCTACCAGAATATTCAAATCGAAGAATACAAACGACCAACGTTCGAAATTACACTCGATGAAATGAAAGAAGGATATGCACTTGGCCAAGAAGTTACCCTCAAAGGAAAAGTAATGGCGCTATCGGGCGTACCTGTCCAAAATGCAAATGTAAAAGTTCAAATCGATTACCAACCTTATTATTGGTACAGGTATGCTAACAACGGGGAAAATGAAGACGAGAATTATTCTTTCACTGTAAAAACGGATAATGAAGGCTCATTTACCGTGAAGTTTACCTCTAAAGTTGATAAAAATTCGACTGGAAAAGGATTCAACATTACCGCTACTGCAACTTCTCAAACAGGAGAAACGCACGAATCGAGTAGTTTTATTCATTTAGGAAAAGACCTGTATCAAGCGTCTATTTCGAGCGATTCTCAGTTCATAGGAGATCATAAAGTACTCGTTACTCCTTCTGTCACGAACCAACAAGGAGTTAACCAAGAAAAGGGCAAAGGAATATTATCACTATACGCCATTGCTAAAATTGAAGGCGTTACGTTTCCTCGTCCTTGGGTTGCTGCTGAGTATTCCGAATTTTCTACAGCACAATTGTCGAAAATGTTTCCCAATTACGCCATCACTCCTGCTGCATTCATTGAACCTGTAGCATTTGCCCAAATTAATGTGAATAGCAATGTGGAAGTAGACTTAAGTTCCTATTGTAAAAAAGGTGGAGACTACCGCGTTGAATTCGTTTCAGATAATCTTGACTTTCCCTTCGAGAAAGTTTCTACTAGTTTTCAGGTCATTAAGAAAAAGACGCATTTGAATAGTCCGCTTTGGATAGCGCCATCAACAACGAATGCAGAACCTGGCGAATCAATAGAATTATACTTGGGCAGTGCATTCAAAACTATTAAAAGTATGGTAGAAATTCATGCAGGTGACAACCTGATTTCACGACAATTCGTAACCATAAAAGCAAGTAAAAAACTAAAACTTAAGATTACCGAAGCCATGCGTGGAAATGTTGACATTCGTGTAATAGCGGTTAAAAATGGACAAAGCTACCAACAACAAAGTACAATCTATGTTCCGTACTCAAACAAAGTATTAAACATTGAGTTTAGAACCCTGCGCAAGACAATTTCTCCGGGTAAAGTAGAAGAAATAAGCATTCACATCAACGATTTCAAGAAAGTAACTGCTTTAGAAACCGAAGTATTGGCTTCGATGTACGATGCTTCTTTGGATCAAATAAATGGTGGAAATTATTGGCATTTCTCACCCTACGAGAACAATTACTCTAACCGCTATTGGGGACAATTCAATTATTTTAACAACACCCACGTGAGTGGTTACGATTATGATTATTACTCGGAAAGCTTATTTCAACTCAATCCAACAACCGGTTATGCTGATTACGCCTTGGAAGAAATGGATTATCGAGGTGATGGTGTAGCGATAAATCCAAGAAACCCATTTACATATTCTTGGTCAGAAACTGGCAGTTCGGGGAAAGGTAACGGTTTTAGTTCGGGGAATGGTAGCGGTTTTAGTTCGGTTCAATCTAAAGGATCGGTAACGAATTCATTAACCGTTTTGGATGTGAGTGGTAACACTACGACTCCAAAACCGCAAGATGGTCCACCTCCACGCATTCGTTCTAACTTTAACGAAACTGCATTTTTTACACCCAACCTCGTAACAGATGCTGCTGGAAACGCCACAATCACGTACACAGTTCCCGATGCTTTAACACGTTGGAGATTACAAGTATTAGCGCACGACAAACAATTGCGTATTGGAACTGTATCGCAACTGTTAGAAACACGCAAAGAAGTTATGGCACAGGCTTACACTCCTCGCTTTTTCCGTTCAGGAGACACTATGATAATTCGCGCCACCGTAAACAATTTATTGCCCGAAGCAATTTCACCAAAAGTAACTTTCGCCCTTATCGATCCTTATACGGACAAAGAGGTTAGTGCAGCGTTTCAAATTATGGAAGCAGCAACCCAACTTATTGCGTCTAAGGCATCTGGAGAATACCAATGGAAAGTTATTGTTCCAGAAAACTATAGCGTGGTAAAATATCGCTTAATTGCCAATAATGGCGTTCACAGCGACGGAGAAGAAAAGTTAATACCAATTCTCGGCAACAGAGAATACGTTCAGGAAACCAAGTCGATTACGCTTGCTGCCAAAGGAACGAATGTCTTTCAATTAGAAAAATTAGCTAACAATACTTCCACTACGTTAAAAACAGAACGACTTAGCCTAGAATTTACGAGTTCTCCGTTATGGAGTGTTATTTTAAGCATGCCTTACCTGATGGAATTTCCGCACGAATGTGCAGAGCAAACATTTGCTCGACTATTTGCCAATACCATAAGTGCTAGAATAGTTGCAACAAACCCCGAAATCCAAAATCTATTTACGCTTTGGAAAACCACTACACCAGAAATTTTCATGTCGGAATTGAATAAAAATCCTGAATTGAAGAATATGCTGTTGAACGAAACACCTTGGATAAATGAAGCCAAGAGCGAAAATGACCAGCGTTTGCGCATTGCGACGCTATTTGACAAAAATCGTTTAGCGAAAGAACAAAAAGATGCCATCGATAAACTGGTCAACATGCAAAACAATGATGGTGGCTTACCTTGGTTTAACGGTGGACCATCTAATCCATATATTTCACTGCATGTAGTAAGTGGCATTCACGATTTGAATACGGACGATGAAAGGTTGCTGTACCTGAAAACGAAAATATTAAACTATCTGGACACCTATTTTGAACATGAATACACAACCTTTATCACCAACTATAAAGATAAAAAACCTGGCTTAACCGAAACGCACATTTTATGGTTGCTCACACGTTCAAAAAATGCAGCGAAAGAATCCGATGCATCACGTCATTACGCCAAACTTTTACAAACCGAATGGATTCGTTATTCCATTAACGTTCAAGCTATTGCAGGTTCGTATTTTCAAGTGAGCAATCAAACGGTTTTGAGTAAAAAAGTAATCGCATCCATGCAAAATCGCGCTAGCAAAAAAGGTATTTCAATGTATTGGGCGGAAGCTAAAAATGGCTACTTATGGCACCAATCGGCTATCGAAACGCAAGCACGAACTATTCAATTTTTCACAGCAATGGGAGCAAACGCACAAGATATTAGAGCGATGAAAAATCATTTACTTTTGAATAAACTTGCTAATGCTTGGGAAACCACGAAAGAAACCACCATGGCATGTGAAGCATTATTGCTAGACGGAACCAGAATTACAAATAACGACTTTCCGAACATTATTGTTGGTAACCAAGACATTAACGCCGAAAGCTTAATGCAAAAAAACGGTGGTTATTTCAAGAAAACTTGGAATGGAGAAGAGGTGAAACCTGAAATGGCGAATGTGCGCATAGAATCTAAAACAGATCAATTGCAATACGGTGCGTTACATTGGGCGTATTACGAAGACATGAGTAAAATAACAAAAGCGAGTAATGGTATTTCTATTTCACGCAACTATTTTGCTAAAAATGACAAGGATCAATTAGTGAAAGTTGAACTGAATAATCTTAAGGTTGGACAAAAATTAACGGTAGTACTTTCATTCAAAGTAGACCAAGAAATGGATTACGTACATTTAAAAGACCAACGCGCAGCTGGAGTTGAACCAACAAATCAAATTTCAGGGTATTTTTACCAAGCAGGAATTAGCGGTTATCAAGCAGTTAAAGATGCGAGTATCAATTTCTTTTTCGATCACTTAACCAAAGGAATGCACGCAGTAAGTTATGAAGTTTTCATTACCAGCGAAGGTCAATTAAGTATGGGAACGGCTAGTTTAGAATGCATGTATGCTCCAGAATTCAAAGGGCACAGTGACGGAACTAAAATCAAGGTAAGCAAATAAAGAAAAAAGCAGGAGCTATTCCCGCCAACATTTTAAGTTAATTTTGTGTTTCTTGCCAAAAAAACTCTAACCCGCATGAAACAAAAAAATCCGATAACAAATGCTATCGGATTTTTTGATTAGGTGTAAATATTATTTTCTTACAAGTGTGATCGCCTCCTGACCAATAGTCTCAACACCATTCTTATCCGTCACTTTGTAAGTATAAAAATATACTCCATCAGTTGCGTCAGCACCATTCCATTTCGTAGTAAAGTCGTTAATCTCAATCATTTTGTTTCCCCAACGGTTTACAACGACAACTTCAATTTTCGCCCCGTATTTCACATCCAAGTAGAAAAAGTCATTTTGACCATCTTCATTCGGAGTAAATACATTAGGCAACGTAATCTCAGCCGGAGGGAAAGGTATAACTGTAACCGTCATAAAGTCTGTACTTGTACAAGGTCCACTGATTGCTGTCAACAAAACTGTATAGGTCCCAACAGCACTAAACACTCCTGTTTGACTCGATAAGTTTGAGCTCGTAGTTGTTGTTCCATTACCAAAATTCCAAGTATAATTAGATGCATTCAAACTAGCGTTATCAAACACAACAATCAAGTCAGCTGTGCCTGAAATTGCACTCGTGCTAGAAATGTTCGCGCTTGGGTTTGTCACAACTATCACTGTAATTTGATCCGTATTTGTACATCCTAATGCATTCGATCCAGTAACGGTATAGGTTGTTGATCCTGGGGCTTGTACGAAGCCAACCGCATTCACAGCACCATTTGTCCAAACATAATTAGAACCACCAGTTCCAGATAATGTAATAGTTGCGCCTTGGCAAACCGTGAAATCTGCACCCGCACCAATTGCAGGTAACGGACTAATGTTTACAATAACTTGGTCAGTTGCAGTACAACCATTTACAGCTGTTCCGGTAACGGTATAAGTTACTGTTGCTACGGGTGAGAATGCTGCGTTATTAGTGACACCGTTATTCCAAACATATGTAGCTGCTCCAGAACCATTTAAGGTAGCTGTTGCTCCAGGACAAATCGTTTGATCCACTCCCGCCCCAACAACTGGATTTGCATTGATTGTTACCGTCATATTCGCTGTATTAATACAACCAGCTGCAGAAGTTCCTGTTACCGTATAAATTGTTGTTGCTCCAGGAGCTGGAAAAGCAACTCCATTTGTCACACCATTATTCCATGTATAACTTGCGGCGCCAGAACCATTCAACGTGACATTTGCTCCAGCACAAACCGCTTGATTAATTCCAGCACCCACTACAGGTAACGCGTTTACTAAAACCGTTACCGTTGCTGTATTTACGCAAGTAGTAGCAGCCGTTCCTGTAACCGTATAAGTAATTGACCCAACCGCAGGTGTAAAAGCAACACCATTCGTAACACCGTTACTCCATGAATAACTAGCTGCACCACCACCGTTTAAGGTTACATTTGCCCCAATACAAACAGATTGATTAGCTCCAGCGGTAACTGCAGGTAAAGCATTCACTAAAACCGTTACCGTTGCTGTATTTGTACATGTATTTGCTGCTGTGCCCGTCACGGTGTAAGTAACCGGTCCAACTGCAGGTACAAATGCCACACCATTTGTAACACCGTTACTCCAAGTATAACTTGCCGCACCACCACCGTTCAAGGTAACATTAGTACCAATACAAACTGTTTGGTTTGCTCCAGCTGTCACCACAGGTGCGGCCAGAATCGAAACAACAACTTGATCTGTATTTGTACAACCACCAACACCAGTTCCAGTAACGGTATAGGTTAATGTTCCAGCAGGGTTAAATGCAACGTTATCCGTAATTCCATTGTTCCAAGAATAAGATGTTGCACCTCCACCCGTTAACGTTACTGATCCGCCAGCACAAACAGATTGATCAGCACCGGCAGTAACTACTGGTATCAAATTCACAACAACGTTAATTTGATCAGTACCTGTACATCCTAGTAAATCAGTACCAGTTACAGTGTATGTGGCATTTGCAACAGGTACAAATGCAACACCATTAGTTGCACCATTGTCCCAAACATAAGTATTAGCACCAGATCCCGAAAGGGTAACTGTTCCACCAGTACAAACCGCAACATCAATTCCAGCGCCAACTACAATATTTGGTGCAATTGTAACCGTAACTTGGTCTGTATTGACACAACCGCTTAGATCTGTTCCTGTTACCGTATACGTTGTTGTAACTCCAGGAGCAAAGGCTACATTATCAGTAACCCCATTATCCCAAGTATAAGTTGATGCTCCGGAACCGGCAAGCGTAACGTTGCCTGTACAAATTGTTTGATCAGCGCCTGCACTAACAATTGGAAGCGAATTAATGCCTACACTTACTTGATCCGTATTTGTACATCCACCAACACCTGTTCCAGTAACTGTATAGGTCAAGGGTGCAGCAGGATTGAAAGATACGTTATCTGTAACGCCGTTATCCCAAGAATAGGTTGTTGCTCCTCCACCAGTTAATGTTACCGCACCACCTGGACAAATTGACTGATCTGCACCAGCAGAAACAACAGGTATTAGATTCACCGTTACATTTATTTGATCCGTACCTGTACACCCTAAAAGATCTGTACCAGTTACCGTATATGTAGTATTAGCAACAGGAATAAATGATACACCATCCGCTGCCCCATTGTTCCAAGTATACGTATTTGCACCAGTACCTGTTAAAGTAACTGAACCACCAGCACAAACCGCAACATCAGCTCCAGCTCCAACTACAATGCTCGGAGCAACCGTAATTGTGACTTGATCTGTATCTGTACAGCCGTTTGCAGCAGTACCTGTAAGTGTATAGGTAGTTGTCGCTCCAGGAGCAAAAGCTACACCGTTTGTAACACCATTATCCCAAGCAGAAGTAACAACACCAACACCGGCACCAGTTAACGTAACGTTACCTGTACAAATTGTTTGATCTAAACCTGCATCCGCAATTGGTAAAGTATACGAAACGGAAGTCATTGCTGTTGAAATGCAAGAGGTTGCACCAAATGAAGTTGTGGCAGTTAATGTAAAATCAGTAGTTCCTGGTAAAACATTTGGCGCTGTTGCATTCGTTAACGTACTATTATTTATAGTTGTACCTGGGTTAGACGTCCATTGTAATGCAGTTGTAGCATTTATAGTAATTGGTGTAGTTAATCCAACAGGAAGGGGTACAGTAAAAATTGATGCCGTACCTGCCGAACATGAATTATCTAATATCGTTGAAGCAATAGCTCCAGAATTATACGTAATTGTTGTGGGTGAACCACACAAAGAAGCAAGGCCTGAAAAAGAAATCACTGCATTTGTTAACACACCGACATCTCCTCCAATACAATCGAATACTTGAACTCTCCAACCTCCTTCGGCTGCGTTACATCCATTTACAGCTGCCCAATTGATGGCAATCGGTGCCGGACCATATGTTCCATATGTACCCGATAATGTTGCAGGAGCAGGAGCACAAACATTTAAATTAGCCACTGATGATGTCGTAAAGCATAGATTTGTTACGTTGTTACCACTATTACAGACTGCCCCTTGACCAATACTTCCAGGATTTGCTGATAACAAAACCGCAGGACTTCCGCAAGCAGCAGGCCCAACCAAATAAAACGCTAAATCGGAAACCCAAGTGTGCGTTGCCGTGAAACAAACACTAATTTGAGTTGCCGGAGTAATTAATGATTCTGGTGGTGGTGGGTTGTAATAAGAAAATGAACTTGTAGCATTCACCGTACTTGACAAAGAGATATCGTCACAAGTTGCAATACTGTTTGAAGCGGTTACTGCCGTGTTCAAATTCCAAACCCAAGCAATAAAGCAATCTGTTACAGCATTGGTTACATCACGTATCTCAACACGGTAACCATCACTCGCAAGATTAATCATTGTTGATGTTGCTCCTACTGAAGTAGATAAAGGTGTCCATGAACCGTTTGTTTGATCGTGAAAAAACCAGTTGAATGTATAAGGACCTGTTCCACTAGTTGGCGTCGCTGTAAAATTACCATTTTGCGCTCCCAAAACCGTAGAGCACCAAATGTAAATCGTATTATTAGAAGACCCATTAGTATAAACCGTTGTACTCGTTCCTGAATTACCATTGGCAACCAGCTGTGCATTGGATGTTATACAAACAAAAAATGCGAAAATTGATAGTAAAACTCTCATTATTTTGAAGTATTTTGAGTTAACACTAAAATTCTCGCATTGATAGCATCAATAAAGATTCTATAGTCCGCCTTTCGCTTCAGCTCTTGTTCCGAATCACCTAATAAATAAATTTTATCTTCAATTCTCGGAATTGCATCAATGCATTCTGCTAAATTCCAATCTGCTAAAGATCTTGGTTGTCGTGTAACATCTTCAGTAATTGGCGTTGTAGAAACAACTCCTTCTGCAGTGTGCACCACAACACCATTTGGCTGCGTGGTAGTAACTTCTTTTACTTGAGAAAATGTGGTAATGCTCGTGCCCAGTAGCACTGCCGTAGTGAGTAGTAGTTTCATTAAAATTGAATTAGTGAAAAAAGTTTTATGGTAGTTTTTAAAACGAATATATCCAAGAAAGGTTGCATTGCCAAACTATTTTGCAAAAAAAATACTCTGAACACATAATATTCAGAGTAAATAAATTAAAATAAAGCAACTATTTACCTTCTTCCTTTAGTAGATTTCATGCGCACACCGCCCATTTGAGCCATACGCATTTGATTTTTACTTGGAATCATGTTCATTTGTTTTTCCATCATGCTGATATGTTCTTTTAACATTCCGCTTTTGTCTAATTTTTTTGCTTCTGTGATGTGTGTTTTAGATTCAGCAGCTCTACCTGATTGGGCACAAATTGCAGCCAATTGAAAATGAGCTTGAGCCCTTGCATTAACATCCTTTAATCCTAATTCCATAGCCTTTCGAATAAGCGGTTCAGACTTAATTAGTCCACCTTGTTGCGCATTCATAGAAGCTTGAAGAAACAAAATGTAAGCATGCTGACGACGCGGCATTAACTGAGGGTGGGTAATTTTGTTGATATGAAAAATAGCTTTTTCAGTATCCCCTTTACGCATCTGATTCATGGCCATTACGAGTCGTTCATGAATAAAGAATGTTGCTCCTACGAGCGCAACAACAAAAATCATTACAATTCCCCAACCCCAATGTCCTGAAGTAAATGAATATACCGTTAAAAAAATCGTAAAAGCGGCAAGAATGCAACGTATGATAAATCCTCTCATTTTGTTTATTTTAAATTATTTCTTATTATTTAATAGTAGCAATACATTTCAATTCTATCGCAATTGCTGTAGGTAATGAATTAATTTCCAATGTTGTGCGACACGGTTGATTGTCGTTAAAGTATTCAGCGTAAACACGATTATAGGTATGAAAATCTCGTTTCATATTTATTAAAAATACGGTTACATCCACTAATTCCATCCAGCTCGAACCAGCAGCTTCAAGTACATGTCTCACGTTATCAAAAACGCTGCGACATTGTGCCTCAAAGTCGAATTCAAGAAAATTACCGTTTTTATCCAAGGTTAATCCAGGAACGCCAGAGTCTGTTGCATCACTACCCGCAACACGAGGACCAACACCCGAAAGAAACAACAAATTTCCTACACGTTTTGCATGCGGATAAGATCCAACTGGTTTTGGTGCTTTATCGGTACTAATACTTTTATTTTCTGACATGCTAATCTCCTTGAAATTTCATGCAAAAGTAGCTACTTTTTAGCAAGTAATGAAATAATTGTTTGACGAAAAAACGAATCACCATTTAATAACATCTTAAACCACATTAGTAAGCTCAAAAAAGATTTTTAAGATTTTTTATTCAATCTATTTCTTTTTCTCAAAATTACAGTATCTTTGCCCCCTCGTTAGAAATAACTTGAGAAAGTCTGAATAGCGATTCAGCTTTTGCGGATATGGTGGAATTGGTAGACATGCTAGACTTAGGATCTAGTGCCGCAAGGCGTGTGGGTTCGAGTCCCACTTTCCGTACCGAGATTAAATGACCGTTTCTATGAAGCGGTCATTTTTGTTTAAAACAATAATAACAGCTTAAAAGAATAAATATGAACGTATTACGCGAAGAGACTGGGCCCTTAACTGCAGTATTAAAAGTACAAGTTAAAAAAGCAGATTACATTTTTAAAGTGCAACACAAATTAGAAGATCACCGTCTAAAGGCGAATATTCCTGGTTTCAGAAAAGGAATGGTTCCACTTAGCGTAATTCAAAAACAATTTGGAAAAGGTGTATTGGTAGACGAGTTAAATACAACTGCTACAAAAGCACTTTATGATTTCATAGCTTTACATAAATTAGATCTTTTAGGAAATCCAATCCCATTAGCTACAGCACCTATGCAAGGAAACATGGATCAGCCAGAAGATTTTGAGTTTTCGTATGAAATTGGTCTCGTGCCAACTGTAGAAGTTGATTTGAAAAAGCAAAATCCATTCACCTACAATAAAGTTAAAATTGACGCTGTATTAATCGGAAAACAAACAGATGATTTACGCCGTCGTTATGGAAAAATGCGTACGGTTGATGCTGTTGGAGAGAACGACTTAATGTTTGTTCAATTTTTAGAATTGGCTGAAGACAATACAATCAAAGAAGGTGGCGTAATGAATTCATCTACAATTTCAATGGATTCAATCACAAATGATACGCTAAAAGCATCACTCTTGAATGCAAAAAAAGGGGATACTTTTATCGTTGATCCAGCAGATGTTTCGCGCGGAGAAAATGATACCGCATCTATGCTTGGCGTGAAAGAAGATAATCTTGACGCGCTTGAGTCGATGTATCAAATCACCATTAACGAAATCCGCACAATGGATTTAGCAGAAATGAACCAAGAGTTTTTTGACAAAATATTTGGTGAAGGTGTGCTTACTTCTGAAAAAGAGTTGAACGATCGTATTGCTACTGATTTAGAAGGGATGTTTGAAAACGATTCTGATCGTATTTTAACACGTGATGTTTACACTTCATTATTGGAAAACACCAAAGTTGAACTTCCAGATGGATTCTTAAAACGTTGGTTAAAAGTAAGTTCAGCCGATCCAATTACAGATGAACAAATTGAAAAAGAATATGATTCTTACATCAAAGGATTAAAATGGCAATTAATTCAAGGTCAACTATTCAAAACATATGACGTGAAATTCGACCCCAATGAAGTGTTAGAATTTACAAAAGGGTTATTAATGAATCAATATGCGCAGTATGGAATGCCAAATCCAGGTGAGGAGGAATTAACCAAAGCTGCTCGAGGTATTTTATCAAAACGTGAAGAAGCAAATGGTATTTACGATCGTTTGGCAGAAGTGAAACTTACTGATCTTTTCAAAAACAATTTGAAATTGAATGAAAAATCGTTTGACTACGACGAGTTTGTTGCCATTGCGAATAACTAATTCCTGAATTATACAAAATATAAAAGCGCCTGAATAGAACTTATTCAGGCGCTTTTTTCATAAAATAAATCCAAGCGACGGAATGTCAGAAAATACATGACAAAAAAAGCATGGCAAGGTGCTTGTCTTTCGAGGAATTGTATAACTTTGACTTTCATTAACTCGTCGAGGTTAATTATTAATTAAAAAAACGAAATATTTATGTTTGATAATAACGAATTCAATAAATACGCTACAAAGCATGTTGGTATCAATAGTATGACTTTAAACCATTACATCGAAAGTTCAATGACGCCTTACATCATTGAAGAACGTCCGATGAACATGACACAAATGGATGTTTTTTCACGATTGATGATGGATAGAATTATCTTCTTGGGTACTGGAATTAACGACCAAGTAGCGAATATCATTAACGCTCAATTGTTATTCTTAGAATCAGTTGATCCTAAAAAAGACATTCAAATTTACTTAAACTCTCCTGGAGGAAGCGTATATGCTGGTTTAGGTATTTACGATACCATGCAATACATTCGTCCGGATGTTGCTACAATTTGTACAGGTATGGCAGCATCTATGGGTGCAGTTTTATTGTGTGCTGGAGCAGCTGGAAAACGTACCGCATTAAAGCACTCACGTGTTATGATTCACCAACCAATGGGTGGAGCGCAAGGTCAAGCATCTGACATCGAAATCACAGCGCGTGAAATTTCAAAATTGAAAAAGGAACTTTACGACATTATCGCAAAACATTCAAACCAACCTTACGATAAAGTTTGGGCTGATTCAGACCGTGATTATTGGATGATTGCAGATGAAGCAAAAGAATACGGAATGGTGGATGAAGTTATGTTCAGAAACGAAAAATAATAACACAACAACTTAAATTGACGTGCTGCTTCAAAACAGTGCGTCAATTTTTTTATACAAATTATGGCAAAAAAAGATTCTACATCTTGTTCATTCTGCGGTAGAGGCAGATCTCAAGTAGGTGTATTAATTGCAGGTATTTCTGGTCACATTTGCGACCATTGCGTGGCTCAAGCTGCACAAATTGTTACGGGCGATGAAGCAAGTGCTGAGAAGAAAGAAAAAACACAAAATTACAAAATCTATAAACCTTTAGAGATAAAGGAAAAATTGGATGAATATGTAATTGGACAAGAAGAAGCAAAAAAGACATTATCTGTTGCAGTGTACAATCACTATAAACGTTTAGGTCAAACTGTTTCGGCAGACGATGTTGAAGTCGAAAAATCTAACGTTGTTTTAGTAGGTCGTACAGGAACTGGTAAAACCTTACTGGCAAAAACGATTGCTAAAATGTTGAACGTTCCATTTTGTATAGCCGATGCAACGGTTTTAACCGAAGCTGGATATGTTGGTGAAGATGTAGAAAGCATTTTATCGCGTTTATTGCAAGCGGCAGACTACAATGTGGAAGCCGCACAACGTGGAATCGTTTTCATCGATGAAATTGACAAAATTGCGCGTAAATCTGATAACCCAAGCATCACACGTGATGTATCTGGTGAAGGTGTGCAACAAGCTTTGCTTAAATTATTAGAAGGTGCCACGGTTAATGTTCCACCACAAGGAGGAAGAAAACATCCCGAGCAAAAAATGATTCAAATTGATACTAAAAACATACTTTTCATTTGTGGAGGTGCGTTTGACGGTATCGAAAAAATTATTGGTCGACGCGTGAACACAAGTACAATTGGTTTCTCTAAAAAATCATTGGATGAATATGTAAACGAAGACAATTTCTTACAATACATCAATCCTTCTGACATTAAAACATACGGAATTATACCTGAATTAGTTGGTCGTTTTCCTGTAGTTACAAGTTTAGACCCCTTAGATGCTAAGAGTTTAAAACGAATTCTAACTGAGCCGAAAAATGCTTTGATTAAGCAGTATTCAAAACTGTTTGAATTGGACGAAATTAAACTTCAAATTGACGGACCCGTTTTAGATTTCATTGTAGAAAAAGCGATTGAATTTAAACTTGGAGCACGTGGCTTGCGCTCTATTTGTGAAGCTATCCTCACCGATGCGATGTACGAATTACCAAGTAAAAATGTAAAAGAGTTTCGTTTAACGCTTGACGTAGCAGAAGCCAAATTTTCTAAATCTAAAGTTAGCCGATTGAAGGTTGCTTAAAAAATAAGATGAAAGTAATTAAGGAGGTTTTGTAAATCTCCTTTTTTTATGTCCAATTATTCCTCCAAACCGATATTAAAATCGTCTGTCAGTTCTAAAACGCCATCCATACTTGCTTGTTGTCCTGGATATTTTAAGCCCTTGATTTTTTTCGTTTTTCCAACCGTCAATAAATCAACGATTTGGACATCTGTCAACTTTTTGCTCATGATTTCGAAGGGAACTATTACTTTACATCCGTTGGCATAGTTGCTACAGCCATACGCATTTTTGCCTTTTAAAAACTTTCCTGTTTTACATTTAGGGCATAGAATAGCTTCAATAGCTACTTTCTCTACTATCTTTTTTACACGGGGAACACTAACTTTCTTAGGTGCTTTAACTTCTTCCGAAACCAAGGTGATCCGTTTGTTGCTGGCATTAAACAAAACCTCATCTGTGATTTCCTTTAACATGGCAATTAATTCAGATTTGAATAATTCAGGGTCATACTCACCTTTTTCAATTTGGCGCAATTTACTTTCCCATTGACCAGTCAATTCAGGAGATTTGATCAATTCGTTATCAATCGTATCAATCAATTGTACGCCTGTTTCCGTTGCAAAAATTGATTTTCCCTTTCTTACGATGTATTGTCGCTTAAATAAGGTTTCGATAATATTTGCACGTGTGGATGGACGACCAATTCCATTACTTTTTAAGGCTTCTCGCAATTCTTCATCCTCCACATTTCTTCCAGCAGCTTCCATCGCTTTCAATAACGTTGCTTCCGTATGTGGTTTGGGTGCTGTTGTTTTTTTACGGTCAATTCGAGGCGTATGCGGCCCTGTTTCGCCTTCAACAAATATGGGCATACTTTGCTCAGCTGGTGATTCAGCTTTATCCGCTTTGTCGTCAGCAAAAACTTTCCGCCAGCCTAAATCTAACACTTGTCTACCCGTAGCCTTAAAACCAATTTTTGAACTGCCATCCGGCACTGCAACTTCTCCCAAAACGGTGGTATTACTTACCTTACATTCCGGATAAAACGCAGCGATAAAGCGTTTAGAAATGAGGATGTAAATGTGTTGCTCTTCTGGAGAAATTCCACTTGGGGCAATTCCAGTTGGTATAATAGCATGGTGATCCGTCACTTTTGCATTATCAAAAACATTTTTCGACTTCGGAATTGGCTTTTCCAAAACTGGCTTCGTTAAACTTTTAAAATGAAGCAATCCTTCCATAATTCCAGGAATCTTAGGATACAAATCATCCGTTAGGTAATTTGTATCCACCCTTGGATAAGAAACTACTTTCTTTTCGTATAAATTTTGAACCAAATTGAGCGTTTGCTCCGAGGTATAGCCGTGTTTCCTGTTCGCCTCAACTTGCAATGATGTTAAATCAAATAATTTTGGATTGCCTTCTTTTCCTTCCTTTTGTTCGAAATTAGTAACCATAAATGGTTGACCTGAAATCATTTGCAAGCCCTTATTGGCACGCTCTTCTTTGTCAATTCTTCCCTTGTCAAAAGAAAAATCAACTCCACGATAAATGGTATGCAATTCAAAAAACTCGGCTGAGTTAAATGCTTCAATTTCTTTGTGCCGCGTTACAATAATGTTTAAGGTTGGTGTTTGTACCCTTCCTATCGATAAAACTTGTTTCGATTGACCAAATTTCATGGTATACAATCGTGTTGCGTTAATCCCCAACAACCAATCCCCTACTGCCCTAGCATTTCCTGCAGCATACAATCGGTTATAATCGGTTGCTGCTTTTAGGTTCTTGAATCCGTCTTTAATCGCTTCATCCGTCAATGACGAAATCCACAAACGCTTTACCGGTTTATTACATTTTGCCAGGTGAAGTACCCAACGTTGTATTAACTCTCCTTCTTGCCCAGCATCACCACAATTTATCACTTCTGCACATTCTGCAACCAAGCGCTCAATAACTTTAAATTGGCGCAATTGCCCAGGATTTTCTATGAGTTTGATGCCAAATTTTTCTGGAATTAAGGGCAAATCATACAAGCTCCAAGATTTGTGGTTGGCATTGTAATCGTGTGGCTCTTTTAGCGTACACAAATGCCCAATTGTCCACGAAACGGCATAACCATTACCTTCGAAGTAACCATCTCTTTTCACATTCGCTCCTAGAATTGATGCAATATCTCTGGCTACACTTGGTTTTTCTGCAATACAAAGAATCATACCTTACTTTTTGGTATAGTGTTTCATCGTAAAGTCGAAACTATGTTTTTCATCTTTCCCATGTTCTTCTAGAGTTTCCTCGTGCCATAAATCATGGTCAAAACTAGGGAAAACTGTATCGCCGTCTAGTGCAATATTCACTTCCGTAATGTACATTTCATCTACGCAATTCAGCGCCAAAGCTTCTGCATAAATTTGTCCTCCACCTATAATAAACAAGGTTTTGTCTGTTGCATAATTTTGATAAAATACAAGTGCTTCTTGCAACGAATGGAACAACACGGCTCCATCAGCTTTATATGCCACAGCTCTCGTTAACACCCAATTTTCGCGACCCGGCAATGGTCTGTATTTTTCAGGAATCGACTCGTAATTTTTCCTTCCTGTAAGTACAATTGCATCGCGCGTTATACTCTTAAAGAAAGCCATATCTTTTGGTAAATGCCACAACAAATCATTGTTCTTACCAATTTGATTGTTTGTAGTTTTCGCTACAATTAATGCTATTTTTTTCATCTCAATTAAACTGCAACGATGCCTTTAATGTGTGGATGACTCTCATAGTTTTCCAATTCGAAATCGTCGATTGTAAAGCCAAAAATGTCTTTCACGTTCGGATTAAGTTTCATAGTAGGCAAGGCAAAAGGTGTTCGCGTAAGTTGTAGTTCTGCTTGTTCGAAATGGTTGTTGTACAAATGTGCATCGCCCAACGTGTGAATGAAATCGCCCACTTCAAGGTCACATACTTGGGCTAACATCATGGTAAACAAAGCATACGAAGCAATATTGAAAGGAACACCTAAAAAAGTATCCGCACTGCGCTGGTATAACTGACAGCTTAACTTATTATTAGCTACATAAAATTGAAACAAACAATGACAAGGCGGCAATGCCATTTGATCAACATCTGCCACATTCCATGCGCTCACGATCATACGACGCGAATTTGGATTTGTTTTTAATTGCTGTACCAAGTTTGAGATTTGATCAATTTTTCCACCGTCGTTTGCTGGCCAAGAACGCCACTGGTGTCCATAAACTGGCCCAAGGTCTCCGTTTTCATCTGCCCATTCATCCCAAATACGCACTTGATTGTCTTTCAAGTATTTGATATTTGTATCACCCTTTAAAAACCACAGTAATTCATGGATAATCGAACGTAAATGTAATTTTTTAGTGGTCAACATGGGGAAACCATCTGCCAAATTATAGCGTGATTGATAGCCAAAAACCGAACGTGTTCCTGTTCCAGTTCTGTCGCCTTTGTCAGCCCCTGTTTTTATGATATGATTCAGTAAATCGTGGTATTGTTGCATGTTTTTCGCTAATTATACACGAAAATAAGCTTATTCTTTGAGGTGCGAACACGGGTGTTGAAAAGTAAGGCCCAAAGTTGGAAAGAAAATAGAGTTACAATAGTTTCTACTTCAATTTCGCATACATTTCATTAATACCGATTCGTGTTCCTTCAAAGTACTGGTTAGTATTAAATTGCGGAATCATGCTATTTTCTATAATTGCTTTGGTCTCTTCATTTGACACTATTTTTTCGATTCCTAAACCATTTTGAATTCTAACTTTCTTAAGCACACTGGATATACCTATCAAAATGCCGTTATTCTTCTTCGGTTTCCCGACACCCCAAGTTTTCGCAATTACAAGCGTAAGACTGTCGAAATCTTTGGCATTTGTCATTTTATCGTCCAAAGTTATAATTGCGATTTCGATAGTCGATTCTTTTTCAATTGAAGTGATAAGTGAATCCAAAAAAGCTTCTTCACTTTCCGTGTATATATTTTCGTAATCGTTAACCAGACCAACATGCTCAGGTACTTCATTCGTAACAAATCTAGGAATTTCCTTTTTTGAATGAGAATTGCGAATCAGTTGAGTAGCGTCATTACATGATAGTAGCGCAGAACTTAAAATTATTATTAAAAAAGAAACTCTTATTGCCATACTGTAACTATTGAGAAGAACGATTATTAAAAAAAACCTATTATAAAGTTAAACTTTTTTTCTAGGAACGAGAGAGATTTGAACGCTTCGTCCGTCAGCTGACGGATATGAATCCTTTGCTCCATCTAATTCCACAAAAAAAGCCCAGTCGTTAAACTGAGCTTTTTTGTTTGTAGCGAGAGAGAGATTTGAACTCTCGACCTCAGGGTTATGAATCCTGTGCTCTAACCAACTGAGCTACCTCGCCATTTTTTTTGGAGTGCAAATATATGAACTTTATTCTGGTTTTTTTTCTCCTTGTAAAGATTTTTAAAAAAAAATTACCAACGATCTGCTTCAGACAACCATTTTGTATGATGTTTTATACTTCTAAGTACAAACGAAAAAACTAAAGCAAACAACGTGAGTGGTAAAAAATAAGTCACGATTGAATTATAGCTAATCGACTTAGTGTAAACAATCTCACGCATTAAATCCACGAACAGAAAACTAATTATTGAAGCGGAAACAGCTCCGTATTCACGGCGCAAAACGGACTTAAAAGAAAACGGAACATCGCTTTTTTTATACTTCCAAATTGCAGGAAAAAGAGAAGGCACATTTTCTTTCCATTTCGAATATACCGAACCAAATTTTCGAGTCAAAAAGCATTCTTCCGCATAAATTATAAGCGCGTAATATACTAAAAAAAGTACGCTTACAAATCCAATAAACCATACGTTTCCAATGTAAACCACCACACCGATCCACATGAAATAATTACCTAAGTACAGAGGATTTCTAACTACTGAATACAAGCCCTTGGTATTCAATTCATTCGCAACCTGTCCCGCCCTCGTGTTGCGACCAGAAGTAAGTTTATTGGATGTGCCTACCGTTATTGCCCGAATAATAAATCCAAAACTGGTCAAAAAATGTGCAGCGTATGTAAAAATTCCATGCGCCTGCGGTTGATCACCTAAAGCTAATTTGGGCGTAAGATATATTACAGGAATAGCCATTGCAAATAGAATCAGAGGGATTTGGCCGCGGTAACGAAATAAAAAATTTCCCGATTTTTCGAGAGAATGTGCCAATGCCATAGAAAAAGTTACTATTTTTAACGAAGCACAAATTTAGAAGAAAAATATATAATGATCGATAAAGAAAAAATTGAGTTAGAATACCTCCTAAAAACATCTCCTAGAGTTCTCGAAACTATGCTAACTACATCTAGTGGTTTAGAAGACTGGTTCGCAGAAAGTGTGAAAATTAAAGACGATATATTTTCCTTCAAATGGGAAGGCGAAGATGCCCAATTTGCAAAGTTAATTCACAGAAAAAATGGTGAAAGCATTCGATGGAAATGGCTTAACGAAGACAAAGAAAACGATCCAAACGATACTAGCTTTTTTGAGCTTTGGTTTAAGGTTGATCCGATGACACAAACAGTGATTTTGAAAGTAACTG
Source organism: Crocinitomicaceae bacterium (assembly GCA_043720875.1). GTDB lineage: Bacteria > Bacteroidota > Bacteroidia > Flavobacteriales_D > Crocinitomicaceae > JAYSRU01. Next base: position 15,203 of record JAYSRU010000165.1, on the reverse strand, counting down.
ATTTTTCTGACGACGTTGAAAACGCTACTCAATTATGGGAAAACAGCATTAGTGATTTAAGACGACTTTTAGGCGCATAATTTATATTTATCCTTTAATTTTAAATCTATTTCTGCTTGAAAAAGCTTTATCTATTTAGTATTCGTTCGTTTGCAGGACCATTCATTGTTACTTTTTTTGTAGCCATGTTTATTCTCATCATGCAAGTATTTTGGCTGTACGTGGATGACTTAATTGGAAAAGGCCTAGCGTTTAGCGTTATCATGAAATTGATGTTTTATGTTTCGATGAGCGTAATTCCACTGGCAATGCCCTTGGCGATTTTGCTTTCTTCTATAATGACTTTTGGTAATTTGGGTGAAAACAATGAACTCACCGCACTCAAATCCGCAGGACTTTCAATTTTCAAAATCATTAAGCCGCTTTTTGTGGTGGTTTGCTTTATCAGTGTTTTTATATTTTTGTTTAGTAACTATGTAATTCCACGTGCCAACTTGAAGTGGCATGCCTTGATGAGTGATATTCAAAACACAAAAGTTACTTCACTTTTAAAGCCTGGAAGTTACACCACAGAACTAGAAGGATATGCGATAAAAATTGAGCGAGAAAATAAAGGACAAATGTTCGATATCACCATTCATGATCATACCGATCCGATCATTGCCAAAACTGTAAAAGCAAAGTCTGGTGAAATATTTAAAGCGCAAAACGGAAAATTTTTGTTTTTCAAATTAAACAACGGTAGTATTAATGAAGAACTTATAACAACGCCTCCTGTAAAATTACCGAACGGTGAAATTAAACCGAATTATGATACCCATTTCCGTCCGTCAAGGAGAACAACATTTGCAACTGCAACCTATAAAATGGACCTTTCCGGCTTTCAATTAGAGCAATCGGAAGATGGCCAATTTAGCAACGCCCAAGAAATGATGAATGTTTTCCAGATTTCTAAACACTTAGACTCAGTGCAAAGAGTAAATTTATCCTTACAAGCTGGGTTTGTAATGAACTTGAAAAACAATCACCCTTATTTTAATAGTAAGCGCTTTATTGCTCCAGCAGAAAATAGCCAAACGGTTGAAATTGAAAAAGTAAACATTGACCCCAACCTTGTAAGTTCTAACCCGACAATGGTTAACGATATCCAAAACACGCACCTGTTAGCTTCTTCTTCCTTGCCAAAACACGTTAACCTCGACACCGTTGCAAAGGAAAAAGTAATTGTAGCCATGCAATCTGCCGCTGTACTTTTAAGAAACCAAAAAGGGTTGTTGCAAAGTCAACTGGAAATGATTCGTGTGCAAGAATTTAATTTCAGGAGTTATTCTATCGAATTTCACCGCAAGTTCGCCTTATCCGCAGCAATTCTTGTATTGTTTTTTGTTGGTGCACCACTTGGGGCTATCGTGAAACGTGGAGGCTTCGGACTTCCTGTAGTAATTGCCGCCCTTCTTTTTATGTTGTATTTTGTATTAATTTCCATCGGAGAAAACATGGCTAGATCTGGTGTAATACCTTGCGCTGTTGGCATGTGGAGTGCTTCGGTTGTCTTGGCACCAATTGCTATTTGGTTGATGTATACCGCCTCAAAAGATCAACCCTTGATTGACAAAGAAAGATGGATGAAGCTTTTCACTGCTTTTAAACGAAAGGCAAAATGAATCTTTTAGTCATTACACAAAAACCGATTTACCCAATAAATGACGGCGGAAAATTAGCAATGAAGGCATTGTTTGACGACTTAAAAAACACCGATTTTACGCTTCATTACGCTTCCATTTGCACCCAAAAACACCCACTGAAAGAAGCAACAAATCAGGATGACGTTCTGCCTCTTTTTATCAATACAACCCTACGCACGCGCAATTTTTTCAGCTTTATTTTTCGAGGAAAAGATAGTGTATTGGAACGGTTTTCAGACCTAGCTAATCAAAACAAGGTACTTGATTATATCAAAACGAATGCAATTACCCATGTGATTTTTGATGGATTTTATGCCTGTACTTTTTTGAAAACCATACAGCAACACACGAAAGTTTGTACAATTTTACGCGCACACAACGTTGAAGCTGAAATATGGAAGACTAGGGCGAAAAACGAATTAAGTAAAGTCAAACATTATATTTTTAAAACATTAGCGAAAAAAACAGTAGCGCTTGAAAAAAAAGTTGCTGAACAAGTGGATCAATTATGGCCGCTTACCCAAGAAGATAAAGTCTATTTTGAAAACTTACTTCCACCAGCAATGCGATCGAAATGCACCCTGATTCCCGTTAGTATTTCGCTAACCACCCTACGGATCTCAAAAGACAAACACTTTAATCGCTTCTATTTTATAGGCGCCATGGATTGGAATCCAAATATTGTTGCAGTTGATTTCATTCTCAATGACATTTATCCTTTGATCGAAAAGGAAAATCGATCGATCCAAATTACAATCGCCGGGAAATCTATGCCCAACGAAGCATTCGAACATATGCAAGAAAATTTGGACATTCAGGGCGAGATAATTGACCTCAATACTTTCTTATCTAATCAAGGAACGTTGCTTGCTCCAATTTTCGAAGGAGGCGGAATCAAAATTAAGATCATAGAATCGATGGCTCACGGAATACCAGTTATTACTACTAAGACTGGTGCTCAAGGTATTGCAGAATCTGGAAAAAAAGGTTTATTTTTTGCCGAAACCGCACAAGAATTCATTGCACAAATGCACTATATTTGTGATCACCCCAATGAAGTGAAAGCAAAAATCAATAGTGCGCAACACTATATTTCAGAAAATCATAATACTGTAACGAATTCAGCTCACCTAACCTCCTTACTCCGTGAGTGCTAAACCGAAACTAGTAGTGTTGCTTTCACGCTTTCCGTTTCCATTAATCAAGGGAGACAAACTTAGGGCGTACCATCAGCTCAAAGAACTTTCTACGACTTATGACATCTATTGCTTTTGCATAAGCGACGAAAAGGTTTCTGTAGCTGATAAAGAAGAAATATCCAAATTCTGTAAATCACTCACTATTTACCGTATTTATCGTCTATTTTCTTGGGCAAATGCGTTGCGGTACTTTTTAAGCTCTCGACCAGCACAAGTTGGCTATTTTTACCGCAATTTGATTCAATTCAAATTCAACAAGCAACTCAAAATTATTCAACCTGATCATTTGTATTGTCAATTGATTCGTACGGCTGCCTATGTTTCCCAGTATCACGGATGTAAAAAAACAATCGATTACATGGATGCTTTATCCAAAGGAATTGAACGTCGAATTTCCTTAGCAAAGTCTTATGAAAAATGGGTTTTTAAGAAGGAAGCAAGTAACTTAGTTCGCTTTGAAAACCTTTGTTTTGACTTTTTTGATAACCACTGCATAATTTCAGAAGCCGATCAACAATGCATCTATCATCCCGAACGCAACAAAATTGAAATCATACGCAACGGTGTTGATTCCTCGCATTTTGAAAACCTCAACGTTGAAAAATGTTGGGACATAATATTTACAGGAAACATGGGGTATGCCGCGAATATTGAAGCGGTTCAATTCATTGAAGAAACCCTATTACCTCTTTTGATCAAAGAAAAACAAGATATTAAGCTCTTAATGGTAGGCGCTTCGATGCCCGCAGCAATGGTAAAGAGAAGCACTAAAAATATTGAATTCAAATCATTTGTTCCAGATATTAGAAGCTACATTCAAAGCGCACGCACTTACTTAGCCCCAATGACAATAGGTACCGGACTTCAAAACAAATTGTTAGAAGCTATGGCTGCAGGAACTCCCACGGTTACCACTGAATTATGTAACACTTCGTTGAGAGCCACCCATAATTCGACCATAATTCTTGCAAATTCTCCAACCGAAATGGTGACCGCAATCTTACGTTTATTGCATGACTCCAAATTTTCAAACGAATTATCAGAAAATGCGCAACTATTTGTAAAACAATACTATTCTTGGGAAACAGAAAACTTAAAATTAGTTAAGATATTCTCAAAATAACATTGCCTTCAACGCTTTAGTTCGTACTTTTACACTTCGAAAAATAAGATGAGAGCACTCAATACAATAGAAGAAGCCATTCAAGATATCAAGGATGGAAAAATTATCATCGTAGTGGATGATGAAGACCGTGAAAACGAAGGAGATTTTCTAACAGCAGCACGCAACATCACACCAGAGCTTGTCAACTTTATGGCAACGCACGGTAGAGGATTAATTTGTGCGCCCTTGGTAGAAGATCGTTGCGATGAATTAGGTTTAGAGTTAATGGTAAAATCGAACTCCGCGGCCTATGAAACCCCTTTTACTGTTTCAGTGGATCTAATCGGGCATGGCTGTACAACTGGTATATCCGCTCAAGATCGTTCAAAAACAATTCATGCATTAATCGACCCTTCTTTTGATAAAAGTGAATTGGGCAAGCCTGGTCATATTTTCCCATTACGCGCCAAGAAAGGTGGTGTTTTGAGACGAGCTGGACATACCGAAGCTGCGATAGATTTAGCGCGTTTAGCTGGATTTGAACCTGCTGGCGTTATTGTAGAAATCTTAAATGAGGACGGATCCATGGCCCGTTTACCTGAGTTGATGGTAATAGCAGATCGATTTGACCTGAAAATCATATCGATTGAAGATTTGATAGAATACCGCATCAAGACTGAATCTTTGATTCACCGAGAAGTAAAAGTTGACATGCCAACAAAATTTGGTGATTTCGAACTTATTTTATACAATGATTCAATAAATAATTTAGAACATATTGCATTGGTGAAAGGTGTATGGGAGCCCAACGAATCCGTTTTAGTTCGTGTGCACTCTTCGTGTTTGACAGGTGATGTTTTTGGAAGTTGTCGTTGCGATTGTGGACCTCAATTGGAGAAAGCCATGCAAATGATTGAAGCCAATGGTACAGGTGTAATTCTATACATGAACCAAGAAGGCAGAGGAATTGGGCTTTTAAACAAACTAAAAGCTTACCAACTTCAAGAAAAAGGAATGGATACCGTAGAGGCAAATCTAGCGTTAGGTTTCAAAATGGACGAACGTGATTATGGAATTGGGGCTCAAATATTAAGAGATTTGGGTATCAAGAAAATGAAATTGATGAGTAACAATCCGAAGAAACGTACTGGATTGGTTGGATATGGACTAGAAATTACAGAAAATATTGCCATTGAAATACCTGCTAATGAGCATAATGCTTCCTACTTAGACACAAAAAGAGAAAAAATGGGTCATACCATTCGTGCACAAAAATGATTTTACTGGAAGCCAAAAATATTCAAAAAAAATACGGCAGTTTAGAAGTATTACGCGGTATTGATTTGACTATCAGTAAAGGTGAAATAGTTGCCGTCGTTGGATCTTCTGGTGCTGGTAAAACAACACTGCTTCAAATTATTAGTTCATTAGACAAGCCCGATCAAGGTGATGTTTTATTAAACGGAACTTCGATTGTAAAATTAAGTGCAAGCGAATTAGCTAGTCTACGTAACCAACGTTTTGGTTATATTTTTCAATTTCACCAACTTTTACCAGAGTTTACCGCTTTAGAAAATGCATGTTTACCGGCATTGATTCGTGGAAAATCTAAAAAAGAAGCCGAAGTTGAAGCAAAAAAATTATTTGAAATTTTAGGCATCAGTGAACGTGCCAATCATTTACCCGCCGAACTTTCTGGCGGTGAACAACAACGCGTGTCTGTAGCAAGATCATTAATCAACGCACCAGAAATTGTTTTTGCAGATGAACCCTCGGGTAATCTGGATTCTAACTCCGCAGAAGCTTTACATCAATTGTTTTTTACCTTGCGTAAGGAATTGAATCAAACTTTTGTACTGGTAACGCACAACCAAGATTTAGCGAACCGTTGCGACCGTAAAATTGAAATGGCAGATGGCTTACTTGTAGCTGACGCTATTAGTACACATGAATAAAAATCAACTTATAGCATTAAAAGAAATTCTTGATGCGAAAGTAGACGAATACAACCGACCCAGTTTTTTTATTGAAACAGATCCAATACAACTACCTCATCGCTTTGATGCAAAGGAAGACATTGAAATCGTTGGACTTTTAGTTTCAACTATTGCATGGGGAAATCGCAAAAGCATATTACGAAGTGGCGAGCGTATGCTAGAAATCATGGAGCACCAACCCCAACAATTTCTATCGAATTATAATCCACAACAACTTCAAAACAGCACGTTTGTACACCGTACGTTCAACGCACACGACTTAGATTTCTTTTTTAGAGGATTACAACATTGTTATGCAACTGGTGGATTAGAGCACTCATTTGCCATCCACGAAAAAATTCCTGGAGCGATGGGTAGAATTCTTTCCTTTCGTGAAAAAATGTTTGCCGTGGAGCACGAAAAACGAAGTGAGAAACACATTTCAAACCCATTAACCGGTAGTGCGGCCAAAAGATTAAATATGTTTTTGCGTTGGATGGTTAGAAATGATACGATTGGTGTTGATTTTGGAATTTGGAATTCCATCTCTCCCGGTGAATTATTATTACCGCTCGATGTGCATACGGCCACCATTTCTAGAAAACTTGGAATACTGCAACGTACCAAAAATGATGGAATGGCGCTTGAAGAAATCATGCAAACCTTACGAAAACTCGATCCCACAGATCCGGTTAAATATGATTTTGCGTTATTTGGTTTGGGTGCTTTCTCAGACTAGATCTTACTAATCTTTTGCGTACTTGTTTGCCCATCGATCACAACGGTTAAAAAATAAACTCCAGCTTGTAATTGACTGATATCTAAAGTGTTTTGTTGTGCTACAATAGCAACTTTTACTCCGTTGGTGGTAAACAACTCAATGCATGTAGGCGTATTCTTTGCTTGAATCGTAATCACATCTTGTGCAGGATTTGGGTACACCTTAAATTGTGCAACCGTATTTTGCGTTAAACCAACGCTAGATTCTTTTACAATTTTAACGTTGTCCACAAAAAGGATGTTTTTGTCTACCGATTTGTGTCTAAACGCTACATAAATATTTTGAGCATTATGACCCAAAAGTGAAAGGTTAATCTCGGTCGAATCCCACTCCGGAGTTTCTGCCGTTTGGGAATAAATATTTTCAGTAAAATCGGCAGTATTTGTACCTGTCGTTGAAATAAGTACTTCATAAGCATCTGGAAAAGACGGGTCGAACGACATTGCCCTCCAAGAGATTAAGTTACCATACGCACCTAATGCCAGAACTGGAGAAATAATCCAGCGATCTGCAGTACCCGCAGGTGAGAAATTACTACAACTACCAATCATGCTATCCCCAACAGAAATCCAGCCTGTATTATAAGCGGTTGCCGAAGGAACACAAGTATTAGCGTCTACTTTTAGCAAGGTCCATGAAGCAGAAATTCCAGTTGAAAAATCATCATTAAACACAGTAACTTGAGCCGAAAAGCTAGAAACTAAAGAAATTAAAATTGAGAGTACTACTATTTTCATAATGCAAAACTAATGAAACTTAACAAGACCGTTGCAAAATCATCCACTCTTCGTAATTTTTAATACTTAGCCCACTCAATAACAACCGTTAACGGGTGAGCGAAATTCAATAAATTCGTTAATTTGAACGCAGCGCAACAGTCATTAAACGCTTTAAATTGTATTCTATTGTTATCAAAACTTCGGGCGCTAAATGTGAACCAAATTTAATGCTGCACGATTACCTTTAGACTTTCATTTTTGCCGAGCTGACGGATTAAATACACTCCATTTGACAGGTTACTTAAATTCAATGCTTTCGTTTTTTCTTCGGTAATTAATTTTTTGCCGTCCATGGAATAAACCGTATAATTTCCTTCCATCGAAAAGTTAAGTGTTCCAGTTGTTGGATTTGGATAAGCCGCGATAATTTTATTCTTGTTCTCGTCTAATCCAGCAAAATCATTATTTGCATTTGGACTGGTGTTGGTATATATTTGCCACGTTGCGCTTCCATTCGGGAAAGTTCCGAAAGATTCTCCTGGATTCATTGCTGGAATTGCTTTTGAACTCAGCACAGTCATGGCATTTCGATCTACCAAATAAACGGTGCTTCCAGTTGAACTCAGAACAAAATTGAGGTGTTTCGGACCTCTTTTAGGCACATTTGAGGCGAAAAAGGTAGCGTATCCGTTTGCAGGAATTATGCTTTCTTTCCCTGCTGGAATTTTAAACTGATTCAACAAAAAAGGATTATTGGTAAGGTAAAGTCCTTCCAAATAAATGGGATAAGGATTTGGGTTATACAATTCTATCCAATCTGATGTTTGCTTATATTTATCCGGATAATCTGTTGAACCGTTTGTGGTCGCTTCATTAATAATTATGGGCAAATAACCTAAATCTGGTTCAAAAAAGGCCGAAATTGTTTCATCAGCGCTACTTGTAATCGTTCTTATGGCTTGTGTGTTTCCATCCGTCCAAGATTGTAATTTGTAACCCGGTCGCGCTGCCGCAATAAAATTGTTCTCGATGTTTTGAAAATACTCTCCGCTCCATGGATACGGGATTGTATTAGCGCCAATCAAGAATGTATCGATTACCAATGAATTGAACGCAATAGCACCTTGATCCAACGAATTTATGTTTAATGTAATGTTGACAGAATCAGTAAACGCAAAGTGAGCCATCACATTATTACGTTGAGTTTTCGGACGTTTGTTGTAAAACGCTTCTAGACCATCCATCACAACATCCCATTTCGTTAAGGTTGGTGTTTCTAGCATTCGGTCTGCTAATGTAGTTGAAACAGAAGGATATCTCCAACGATTGACATGGTCTACTCTACTTTGACTGATATCCAGTTGATATTTTGTTAAACCTTGATTTATTACCGACGACTTATAATTTGAGTTTATTAAGTCAGCCATACGAAGGCTAAATTTAAGTTTGAATGCCTCGTTAGTTAACAAATTGCGGAATAATTTACCCGCACGGATCCAGCCAGCCGAACTAGTTTGCAAATTATAAGTCAACGCATTGAATGAACGGTAAACCGTATCACAACTTCCGCCAAAACTTCCATCCAAATCTTTTAAATTAAAACGCCATTTACTATTCCCGATAGCATTCTCAACCCGCCAAAACTCTATATTAGTTGTAGGAAAATCGGCATTTCCCAAGAAAATTTGGGTGCTATAAAAATCAATAAAATTTTCTATATCCACTCTATCCGCAACGTATTCATAATTTTGATCCAACACCAAAGTATTAGCATCGGTCCAATCTGTTAGATCTCTAAAAGCATCAGGAACCGACGTTTCGCCTTCTTTTACATTGAATAAATTATCTAATAATATGATTTCATCCTTTTTTAACTTATACTTTTCGTCCATGTAATCTACATCGACGTATTCACGCAGATCATGCAATCCCCAATATTCTCCATTCAAATACACCACACACAATTGAGGATTGGCTTGTTCAATGTCTAACGTTTTCGCCACTTGATGCCCTAAATAATCTCTCCCCACACATTCTGGGCTATGTCCGCCGCTGCGTAAAACCACTTTAGATCGCTTGATCCCGTATAACATCAAATCACTCGCATCATAGGTTTTACGTGCATACACGCGCATCGTTTTTTGTAAACTATGTCTGCTTCCGCCACCACTTATGCGCAAACCGACGGCAAGTTTTTGATTCAAAGAACCATCTGCATTGAAATGATGAAGGTATGCTTTCCGTTCCCATTCTCTACCGGTATTCGTGTAATTTCCGTCAGGGTTTGCACCATAAACGTAGATGCCAGATTGATCAGAAAACAGATCCAAAGAATCAGTTGTTAAGCAAATGATGGGTAAATTGGAAGAAGATGGATTGGTAAACAAAGGCAACACAAATTCTTCCGAACTAATCGAATTTGCATAGAAATTTTTGGCTCGGATCAAAAACAACCGATCTTGGTGATTGTAGGGCGGCAACCAACCTCTATCATCTGCCCTACTTGCGGTATAAGCACCAACTGGAAACACCAACCCCGGATTAGTCGGAATCATTGACCATTTGTTGAGTAAACTACTTGGATCATTAACTACTATTGACGTTCCATACACTTGTGACAATGATAAAGGTGAATCGCCATTTACTGTATATTTTGCGTTAGAAACATTGTTTAATGCAACATTACCTCCAACTCCGAACAAACCAGGAATTGTAAATGAACTTGGAGCAATTGGAAAAGTAGTAACACCTATTGTATTTGAATTACTCAAGGTAGCGTTTTGATATTGAAATGCACCCAAATCTCCATCTGGGAACCTTCCGTAGCTTGTATTATATGCCTGTGCAACCGGAACAATTCGGTCCTCCATCAAGTTATTCTTAAAAAGAAACAACGTATCTCCTGTGTCTAACTTAAAATTAGCATGGATATTAACTCCAATGACATCAAGATTATCGATCATAATCAAGATGTGTTCTCCAGCATTCAAATTCAAGCTGGGAAGATGAAACTTCGTTTTATTATTCCCCTTGTCGCTTAAATAATAATCTGTTAACGCTACGGGTAACGTCGATCGATTATACAATTCAAGTACGGTTTCAGAACTTTGAAATTCATCCACAAAAACGAGGTTATTACGCACTAACAATTCATTTAACACGATCGATTGAGCGTTGAAAATGCCTTGAAAGCACAGACAACATAAGAGTATTGCATTTTTCATATTCCCATTCTTTTGGCGTGAACTGAAGTTTTTTCTGGATTCCAAGGATCCTTATATGAAGTTTTAAGGAATATCTCTTGCAAATAAGCCCTGGTTCGCACGAAGCGAAGATAATACCCAAAATAGACAACCATGCAAGGAATGTACAAAATAAAATATGCAATGCCTGCATTTTTCTGCGGTCGAAATATTGCAAAGCCAATAAACTTAACATAATTCGAAGCAGTATACAAGAATAAATTAGTGAGAAGAATGAATTCCATTTGCGTTGGGTAATTCATCACCATATCAAAAGCATACAAGTACCACTTGAAATTCAAGACGATATTATAGGTGACATTTTCAAGAAAGGTGAAAAAATTTGCAAATGAAAAATGCTGATTAGGATAAAACACATCGCGGTGTTTTCTGATTCTAAAACGAATCAAACTTTTATCCCATCGCAAACGTTGCTTCGCTAATTTCTTGAATGTATTTGGAACCGACGTGAGGCAAACGGCATTCGGGGCAAACTTAATTTTATAGCCAATTTTCCTTATTTTCACGGTGATATCTCCGTCCAATCCAGGGCCAATGTCCCAACCTTGAATTTTGGACATGATATCCGCTCTAAATGCTCCGAAAGCGCCTGAAACAATCCGATAAGTTCCTAAATGACTCGCTACAACACGTCCAATTGAAATTGTATCATAATATTCGATGGCTTGTAACGTGGTACATAAAGATTCTTTATAATTTCGAACCATCACGTTTCCACCCACCGCTCCTACTTTTTCATCTAGGTAAAATGGTAAAATAACTTGTTCGATTGCATCTCTATCATAACTACAATCGGCATCTAAATGGACAATAAACTTACCCTTACTAAAACGTAATGCCGTGTTTGCTGCAGAGGCTTTACCTCCACGCACTTCGTTGCGAATAAATTGATCGATGAAACCATTTTTTTCTAAATCTCTTGCAATTATTGGCGTATCATCATCGGAACCATCGCAAACCACAATAATTTCAATGTTTTTATACGTTTGTTCCTTTAAAGATTGAGAGAGTTTATATAAATGTTTTCCTTCGTTTTTACCCGGCACAATAACCGAAATCAAGGGCAATTCAAGGTTCATTCTATACAGCGCCTCTTTTATTCTTTTGCGAGACAACGTACGTTTCATAAGGTCGGAAAACAACAAAACAAAATCAAGAAACATGAAGCGCAATAATTCAAAAAACACAAAAAACCAGAAAATTCGAATGAACCGCTGAACGCCCAAAGAAGAGAGGTAATCAAAGAAATCTTCCCAACCGTCCATACGTTTTAGAAATTGCTGATCACCTGTTGAATTTGTAACTCACTGGTTAAATTGTAGTTCAGTTGTTGCACGCGACCTTCTAGCTCCAAGGTTAAATCCCTGAAATTAGTTTCAATCAATCGTCTTAATAGACCCAAAATTTCATCAACAATTCGATTACAAATTTTTGTTGGAATTTCATTCATGTTGATTAGAATGATGTTGGAGCTATAAAAAGTTATCATGTCAGAAGATCGTATGGATGTTCGAATTTCCGTAACCATATCTTTCAATAATGATTGTTGCGCTTTGCTGCCCACTTTTGCATAAACTTGACCGGCATTTTTGATGTTAATAGCAACAATATTTGAACTTCCTTCCGTTTGACGTAGTCGTTCAATTTCATATTTAACCATTGTTTTAAACGTATCGATCTTAACGGTACCAATTATTTCATCTATGTCTTTCGGTGTTGTTACATATCCATTAATTGCAGTAAGTTGCCCTTTTTTTGTTACACGGTATGTTTTAATTTCTTTGGAAACAAGCTGTTCTACGTTGTTATCAAACGTACAACTCATACATTTCGCATAAACATTGTAATCTTGAAAGCGATGTCCGCACGTATTACATAAGTGGAGAACACTTGGCTTATCATAATCTACTCCAATATGCTTAAGACGCTTAGAACACTTAGGGCAATCCATCTGATCATCCAATTCGTTGGTAAAATCTGTAATTGGACCAACATATGCACAAGGAAAATGATGAACTACATCAAAAGAATCGTTATTTGCTGATCCACATTTCGGGCAAGTTTCACGGATGCTTAAGGACCCAGAACTGCAATTGCAACATAAATAAACGCGGTCAAAAAATTCACCACTAACTAATCCTTCTTTTTGACAAATTTCTAATATCTCTAGTACTTGATGTTCTTCTTGATATTCGAAACTACATGCCAAAAATGGATATGAATAATTGATGTTCGAGAACGTGTAAGGGATTGGCTCGAGTATATCATTTTCACGCGTATAACACCAGCACATTAATTTAGAAATTATTTGAGCCTCGAGCGAAACAGAATTCATGAATGTCAAATCCTTTATTTTTTCTATTATCGCTTCAACATTTGCATGCACTAACGTGATTTGTTCTGGTGAATAAATCATTCCGTCTATTAAATTTCTAATAAACGAATCTCGGTGCGCATTTCCATTTAAGAGTAAAATTGGCTTTAAATAGATTTCAGGATTGAAATGACCGCGGATTCTTTTCACGATCATTCGGGTGAATTCCACACCTTTCGCATCAATAATAATTCCGGCATAATCCAACGACCGTTCAATACGCAATTCCTTTGTAGGAGAAACCAATAAGTACTTTTTGCCAGCGTACTCTATTAAACTTTTTTCAGGATGAAAACTTACTTCTGTTGACATTAATACTTGGTTTTGGTTATTTTAACTCCCATTTTATAATACATTCTCCAACGCAATAAATCTTCTCGAGATAGCGGATAAACATCTGCGGATAAACTTCTTGTGGTAGGTTCATATTTTTTTTGAAACTCTTCGGGTAAACGATAAGTGGCAAGGTAAAAACGTTCAATAATACCAACGCTTTTTGTTCCATCTGGAAACTCAATATCCACTTTATCTCCTTTTTTCAATGATTTCAAATCAGATTGCTGAAAAAACGATTTTATAAAAACGTTGTTGGGTTTATGAATAGCTAAAATATCTTCTGTCTTTAGGGCAACTTCAAACTCATTTTTTCGAACATCCGTGATCGTACCGTCCAATGGAGAATAAAATATCTTCTTACCACCATAAGCTCCGCCACCAGATCCACCAGCACTCACGGCAACCCCACTTCCTTTACTGGTAACGTTCGTAACCGCGTCCAAATTACGCTTCATACCTTCCAAACTCACTAATGATGCTTGAAATGCATTGATTTTTCCTTTCGTGATTTGAAGTTGAATCTCCATTTCATTTATTTTCTCCAATTGATCGTCCAACCTATTTCTAGGCAACGCATCCAACATCACTTCATTTTCAATTCTTTTGAGTTCTTTGCGATACAACCCTACCAAATTGGAATACTCTCGGTATTGCAGTTGTTGCAGTTTGATTTCTTCCGTAGTTTTAAAAATTTCTTTCTCCGCCCATGAAAGATCTGCCGGTTTGGTTACTTGCATGGCAAATTCTTTCGTGCCAAAAGCACTACCCGCTCCACTTCCACCTCCGCGTGCATCTGAATCGGGAATAAAACTGAATAAGGAATCTCCTGCCTTTACTTCATCTCCTTCTTTAATATAGAAATCAATAATTCTGCAATCATCTGTATTTTTTATCGTAACAGTGTCAAACAAAACATGACCATCCGCTTCAATGAAAAAATAAGTGTTAATGAGATACCTTCCAAAGAAAAATAAAGCAAAGAAAAGAATGATGAGGTAAATTATTCTATCCCAATTAATTGGCTTTTTTCCCCGTGGATCCTTTTGAATATCCAAGGTTCTTAAAACTGACTCTTTTCTTTTAAAACTAATATTTCGCATCCGAACTCAATGTTGTTTTGTCCATTTTCACAAACCTGCTAAAGTCGTGATAATCTATATTTTTAATCGTTGTTGCAAGTCTAATTTCTTGACTTAATTTTTCAATTTCAATTCTATTTGTAAAATCTTCCGCACGTAACGCAACGCTCAATTTTACGGCATTCGCTTTATATACCGAAAGTTTTCGAATCAAATAATCCGTTTTCACATTTTCATAACACATAAAATGAACGCGGTCAACAATTTCAATCAATTGCTTCACAACAGTATCTGGGTAATGCAGCGGAATATCCATTGATAATTTCAAACTATTTGCTTTACAATAAATACTCATTTCTTTGGTCCGCTGTATTAACTGTTCCAATAACTCAACTTTATTCTCTTTATAATTCGGCAAGGTGTGGGGCTCAATATCCAAATGAATAGAAGCATAGCTGTCTTTAGGGAATTTCGCTATCAATTTACCAATTTCTTCAGTAATGTTCGACGATGAAATCAATTTATTCTTACCCACCATTAGCTCTACCGCAATTTCATGTTCGTTTAGTGCTTTTGCTAATTCAATTTTTTCGGCTATCGAAGAATCTTTTTCCGCCACCGCCAAGTACACACGATCAATGCTATTGTAGATTAAGTACTCCTCTATAAAATGAACATTTTCTTCC
>JAYSRU010000164.1:0-4031 GCA_043720875.1 Crocinitomicaceae bacterium | reverse complement strand
ATAAGTTTACAAACAATATGTATAATTTTAATCCTCCAATTAAGGCTAGTTTTTGCTTTGTCATGCCATCAAAACCAGGTTCTTGTGCAATGTGTTTCAAGTTCTGCATTTCATAAGCAATCAACCCAGTGAAAACAAATACACCAAGAATTGAAATGATGTAACCCATAAAATCACTTTTCATCCAAATATTTACAATTCCCGCAATAAACATCCCAATGAAAACCATATACAACAAGCTTCCCATTCTCGTCAAATCAACTTTGGTTGTAAAACCCAAAATCGCCATACCTGCAAATGCACCAGCGGTGATTAAAAATGTTGAAGCAATACTTCCTGTCGAATAAATAAGAAAAACAGAACTTAAACTTAAGCCCATTAACACGGAATAAGCAACGAACAGCGCTGTTAACGTACCCAATGATAACTTTAAATAGGCCATTTGAATTACCAAACCTAAACCAAGGGGAGCAAAAGCTACTACCCAAAAGATAGGAGACAAGCCTGTACCCGCACTATTTATTAAGTACTTTGTGAAAAATTCGGGTGTACCACAATAAAAAGCAATAACCCCAGAAATACCCAAGGCTAAAGCCATGTACGTATAAACTTGTTTGAAAAATTCTCTTGTTTGAATTTGGGTCATGTTCCCTCCTTCGTAATCTTTAATATTATTCATAATTGATATTTTGAACTAAAATAGTTTTAAATTATGTACTAATGTAAATTAGCTTGAATTAAATTTATAAATTCTTTACGCGTTGAATCATTTGTCATGAACAGTCCAGTAAACGCACTACTTGTGGTAAATGAATTTTGTTTTTGAACGCCGCGCATTTGCATGCACATGTGAGCACATTCTAACACCACAGCAACCCCTTTTGCGTTCAACGTTTTTTGAAGACAATCTCTAATTTCGATAGTGAGTCTTTCTTGGACTTGTAACCTGCGCGCAAATGCATCCACCACTCTTGGGATTTTGCTCAAGCCAACGATTGTTCCATTCGGAATGTAGGCGACGTGTGCTTTTCCAAAAAAAGGTAACATGTGATGTTCGCACATAGAGTAGACTTCAATATCTTTCACAATTACCATTTCAGAGTAATTTTCATTAAACAAAGCTTTGCGCAAAATTGCTTCAGGATCTTCCTTATACCCTTTCGTTAAAAACTGCATTGCTTTGGCAACACGTGTTGGTGTTTGCACTAATCCTTCACGGTTCGCATCTTCTCCTAAATCGTTTATGATTCCGGTGTAAACTGTCGAAATTGAATCAGTTATTTTATCGTCGTATTTAAATTCATTCATTGTTGATTCTTATTTTAGTATGGCTCATGTCCACCGTAATATTCTACAAAATTGTTTTCTGTTTCTAATATTTTAATATAACAGAGTTGACCTCCTTTGGCGGCAATACTGTCTTCCAACTGATTCCAAACTTCAATAACAAGATTCTCTGTAGACGGAAGCATTCCTTCAAGGAAAGGAACATCCAAATTCAGATTCTTGTGATCTAGTGGCTCAATCACTTTTTCTTTTATAATTTTACTCAGGTCTTTCAAATCGATCACAAATCCTGTATCAGCCAAAGGAATGCCTTTTACGGTTACATGAATGTAATAATTATGTCCGTGCCAATTTTTATTACTGCATTTACCAAAAACTTCAACATTTTTTTCTTCACTCCACGCATCATTCCACAGCTTGTGGGCTGCATTAAAATGCTCTCTTCGCGTTATGTAAACTGTTTTCAACTGATTGTTTTATTAAAGTTTGACAAAGATACTACCTCATACTGTATTTAGAAAGCTAAAAATCCTTAATATCTGTTTTCAGTTTCTGAGAAATAATTAACTTCGCACATGAAGAATTACATTTTCTTGTTAATTTTCTTTCCAACTTTTCCACTATTTTCGCAGGAAATTAAAAAAGATCCTATTGTATCTAAAGCAACGCTTGGGTTACATTACGGCATCAATAATACCTTTGGTGATCTTGCGGATCGTTACGGTTACATTAACCACTTGGGCGGAATGATGGGGTACAAAACAGATCGAAATTGGATTTGGACACTTAACGGAAACTTCTCATTTGGAAGAAGAATTAAAGTTGGTGATGTATTAATCAACTTACGAGACGACCAAGGCAATATTAATGATGTAAATGGAGATGTTGCGACTGTTTTATTGCTAAATCGAGGGATGAATCTTGCACTATCCGTTGGAAAAATATTCCCCTTGACCAAAAAAAATAGAAATTCTGGTATTATGGTCCAATTCGGAGTGGGGTACACCCAAAATAAGCTGCGAATTGAAACACAAAACAATGTTGTTCCTCAAATTGAACTAACTTATAAAAAAGGCTACGATCGGTATACGACAGGAATAGGTCTGGAACAATTCATCGGCTACAATTATTCTACGCGCAACGGCTTGCTAAATTTTTATGGTGGATTTTATGTACAAGAAGGGTTGACCAAAAACAGAAGAGATATTTTCTTTGACACCCCTGGAATTCCAGTTGATAAATCAATGCGGTTAGACGGTATGTATGGCGTAAGGTTAGGTTGGATTATTCCGATTAACAAAAGAAAGCCGAAAGAATACTATTTAGATTAGCATGTCGAATATCTACCAATTTTCTATATTTATTTATGGCGGATTAATGCGATTAGCTAGCATTTTTCATCCAAAAGCAAAGGCGTGGGTTAAAGGTCGTAAAAATTGGAAAACAAATTTACCACCAAAACCTACTCAACCAGTATATTGGTTTCATTGTGCAAGTTTAGGTGAATTTGACCAAGGTTTACCCATCATGAATAAGCTGAAAGAACTTTATCCTGAGCATTTTTTATTAGTTACTTTTTTTAGTCCTAGCGGTTTCGAAAATTATCAAAAACGAAAGCATCTCGCTGACCATGTATGCTATTTACCGTTGGATACCAAGGCCAACGCCAAGTATTTTATAAGGCATTTTCAACCTGCAAAAGCATTCTTCGTTAAGTATGAATTTTGGAGTAATTATTTGCTTAAATTGAAGAAAACCGGGGCTGAAATCTACTCTATCAGCGCTATATTCAGAAAGAAGCAACATTTCTTTAAATGGTACGGAACCTTTTTTCGCAAAACATTAAAGTGCTTTGATCATATCTTTTTACAAGATGCTGCTTCCTCCGAATTATTGAAAAAAATTAAGCTTACGAATTACACCATTTGTGGTGATACACGCTTTGACTCCGTTTGGCAAACTAAACAAAAAGCAGCGCAAAATACAATAATTGAAACGTTTCTTGACGGAGAAAAGGCATGGATTATCGGCAGTTCATGGCCAAAAGATGAGGAACTTATTAGTGCCGTGATTAACTCAAAAAAGTTTTGTAAAAAAGTAATTATTGCTCCGCACGATGTTCGTGAATCTCATATTGAAGAAATCGAAATGTCGTTGCTAAAATCTTTTGTGCGTTATTCTGATCTCGCTGCTGGAATTTCTCACGACGAACAGGATCAAGTGTTGATCTTGAACACCATCGGTCATTTAACGAGTGCCTATCAATATGGCGACGTTGCATACGTAGGAGGTGGATTTACAGGCAGTTTACACAACATTTTGGAACCAGCAATTTTTGGACTTCCCGTAATCTTTGGACCAAAACACGACCGTTTTCCTGAAGCAGCCTTATTCATGCGTGAAAACATCGGGTTTGAGGTTACCCAAAGCGAGCAACTCTTAGATTTACTGTTACAAGAAGCGCTTTACCAAAACAACATCACCGACCGTGTACTTACCGTAATGGAAAATCAACGAGGCGCAACGGATAGAATAATTCAATATCTCCAAGAAAAAGGGAAATAGTTACGTCAATTTAATCACACTATTGCCGATAAAAACCTGATACAACAATATTTTTATTTTAAACTACTTAAAATCAATTATTTACACTTAGTATATTTAAAAAATTAAAAAACAAATTCATTTTAAGAAATCTAAGAAAATAAGAAAATCTAAAATGTTTCTAAAATCTTGGGTCCTAC
>JAYSRU010000163.1:0-11708 GCA_043720875.1 Crocinitomicaceae bacterium | reverse complement strand
GTAAGTGCCATAATCTAAACCTGAAACATCTTCTATAGTAGCTCCGTTAGACCATAAGTAAACTAATCCTGAACCAGAAACTACCGTTTGATTGATTGAACCTGAACCTTGACCACAATAATCATCAATTGATGTTCCTGTTATTACAAAGTCAACATCATTCCCAACTACAAAAGTCATTTGGTCAACACATGGACCAAAGGGCCCTGCAGGATCTGATACAGTAACCGTATAACTACCAGGTGCAAGATTGCTGATATTGGTAGTTGTTGCTCCATTTGACCAGCTGTATGATTCTGTTCCACTTGTGGAGAACATGGTAAGGACAATCGCACCATTAGTTGAACCACAAGTAGCATTCGTTACAGCCCCAGTTGTAGTAAACGATGAAGTGTTACCAATCACAGCATTTGAATTTATAGAACAACCGTAAATATCTGTTAAGACGATTGCATAGGTTCCAGCTGTTAACGGACTTACGAAGGGTGTACCGTAATCAGTGCCATTAACGAAAAATTCTATAGGAGTGCCAGTAGTGTTAATATTGAGGCCTCCTTGACTACTGTTACAAAAATCATCAAAAATATCAATATTAATAATTGACAAATCAGAGAATTGTGAAGCGATCGATACGCTCTGTGTAGTCTGGCAATTCGCTCCATCAGTAATAACAACCGTAAAGTTACCCGCACCTAAGCCAGAAATATCTTGAGAAGTAGCTCCGGTATTCCAACTGTAGGTAAATGGAACTATACCACTTGTAACAGTTATATCAATTGCTCCATCCAGTGTGGTACAAGTTGAATTCGTTACGTTAGCTGTTGCCGAAACGTTAGAAATATTACTATTACCAATCGAAAATGATTGATTCAATACACAACCTACTCCATCCGTTATTGCTACAGTATAAGTAGCAGAAGATAACCCAACAATGTCCTGTGTTGTTGCTCCAGTCGACCATAAATATGTAAATGGTCCAGTTCCTGAAGTAGATATATCAATAAATCCTTGACCATTCCCACAAGTTTCATTCTGTGTATTTGTGAACGATATAGCTAGTGTTCCTGTTTGATTGAGGACCGTTGCCGACGTTGTAACTGAACAGCTCGTGTTATCTGTAACCGTTAAAGTATAAGTTCCTTGACTTAATGCGGAAATATCTTCTGTTAACGCACCGTTACTCCAAGCAAAGGTTGTTGGCGTACCCGTTACCGTAACATTGATAGCACCATTGTCATTTCCGCAAGATTCATTAGTCACTGTGGTGACAGCTAAAGCCAATCCAGTTGTGATGTTCGCCACGACGCCAGAATAATTTGAACTACAACCATATAGATCGGTAATCGCTAAAGTATATGTTCCAGCAGATAGCGTTGATAAATCTTGTGTTGTCGCACCATTCGACCAAACATATGAATACGGAAGATTTCCACCAGTTACCCCAATATTAATCGCACCATTATTATTACCACACGTTTCATTGGTAAGCACATTTGTCGCTGCCAATGTTCCTGGATCGTTTCCAACAACAAACGCTTGCGTAATTTGGCAACCTGCTAGATTAGAAACCATAATTGTATAAGTTCCGGCAGAAAGTGCTGAGATATCTTCAATTGATGCTCCATTAGACCAACTGTAGTTGTAAGGTCCTGAATCACTTGACATTGTTATGCCTACACTTCCTGTTGCAGATCCACATGATTCATCTGAAATTGAAGATGAAGTGATTGCGATATTACTACCATTTGGAAGGATTGTGTAGCCTTGTGTTAATGAACAACCATTTGCGGCATTAACCGTAACCGAATAGTTCCCATCCGTAAGGTTAGTAACATCTTGGGTAGTTGGACCGTTACTCCACACATAAGTATAAGGTGTAGTTGCTCCAATTACTGTAATGTTAATTGCACCTTGACCATTGCTAGCGATACCACCAGAACAATTCTCATGCGTTAAAACACTGCTTGAAATTGATAAAGATCCTGCAGCATTAGTAATCGTTACTGAATGGGCTTGTGAACAACCATTGTTGTCGGAAACTTGAACGGTGTAAAGACCTTCATTTAATGCAGTTAAATCTTGGGTAGTTGCTCCATTCGACCATAAATAAGTGTATGCTGGTGTTCCACCAAATACGTTGATATTAATTGCTCCAGCGTTGTTATTACAAAGTTCATTTGTTATTGCTTGATTGCTTACAACCAAATTACCAGAAGTATTAATTACAGTGATTGATCCCGTATTTAACGTGCAGCCCGTACTATTAGAAATAATACATGAATAATTTCCAGAATTTAAACCAGTGATATCTTGGGTTGTTGCACCATTCGACCATAAATAGGTTAAACTAGATCCACTTACCGTGATATTAATAGCTCCTAGGGTATTGTTACAAATTTCGTTGGTTATCAATGTTCCTGTTAAAGCAATACCGCTTGTGTTTTGGGTAACTGTATACGTATTTGTAAATGAACAAGAAGAAGCATCGGTTACTGTACATGAATAATTACCCGGCGCTAATGAGTTAATATTAAGCGATGTAGCACCAGTACTCCAAAGGTACGTAGTTGCCCCATTAGCCCCAATAATCGTTTGAGTAATCGCCCCATTGTTTGAAGTACACATAGATGAACTTACTATTGCAGTTGCACTTAGTGCACCAGAATTATTAAGGACAGAATACGTTTGAGCAATAATACATCCTACACCATCTGTAACTTGCACCGAATATGTTCCTTGACTTAAATTTTGAACGTTTTGTGCGCCAGAACCATTCGACCATAGATAGTTGAAAGGACCTGTTCCGCCAGTAATTGTAATCGATATTCCTCCATTTGCATTGCCACACATCTCGTCAGAAATTGAGCTTGAAGCAATTGCCAAACCAGTGGTTGTATTTCCAATTGTGAATGACGATGTTTGACTGCAATTGTTGACATCAAGTACTGTAATGGTGTAGGTGCCTGGCAATAATCCTGTGAGATCTTCGGTAGTTGCTCCATTGCTCCAAGTAATGGTATAAGGCGCAACCGCATTTAAGATGTTTACATTAATTGCCCCATTCGCTCCGCCACAAGTAGCATTCGTAAGCGTATTCTGAGTAACATCTAAATAGCAAAAATTACTACATCCCGTCAAGTTGTTCGCAACAACATAAGGAGCTAAACCTGTACATCCTAAGCCATCCGTAATGGTCAACGTATATGTTCCAGAATTTAAATTAGAAAGATCTTGAGTTGTTGCGCCATTTGACCAAGCGTATCCATATGAACCATTTCCACCCGCAACTGAAACATCAATAGATCCGTTGGTTGTATTACATATCTCATCCGATAACGCTACCAATGTAGGCGTGATTTGATTATTTTGAATAACCGTGATTGCTTGAGAAAATACACAGCCAATTTGATCGGTCATAGTAACCGTATAATTTCCTGCCGCTACATTCACAATATTTTGCGTTACAGCACCATTGCTCCAAGAATACGTGTAAGGTGTACTACCACCAGAAGCAACGATGGAAATTGCTCCATTGTTTCCACCGAAACAAGAAATTGGAGTTGATGTTGAACTGATTGCAAGTGTTCCAATATTATTAACGATAAACGTTTGCGCAGTTGAACATCCGTTACCATCTGATACTGTAACGGTGTATGACCCTGCTAAAACACTAGTAATATCTTCGGTTGTTGCACCGTTACTCCATGAATAGGTAACTGGAGCAACTCCATTTAAAGCGCTGATATTGATTGAACCATTTGCCGTCCCACAAGTTGCATTCGTTGCAACACCAGAAACTGTTATCTGAGCTGGCTCAGTTAAAGTAACTAATGTATCTGGCAAATCTCCAACTAAGCTAATGTACCAATTAAATATATATCCATTATCCAACCCGAATTGATCCGTAACTAAAACCGTCCAAGTACCATTCATTGGAGAACCTACTAAACTAGAAAAGTTATCAGTTGGCGTATAAGAACCCGCTGGTAAATAAGTATCCGTGTATGTATTCCCAACACCATCTGTATAATTTCTAGAAAAATTACCCGACTCATTCACCATTGTGGAATAAACTGGACTAGCGTTAAAACAATACTCATAACCGATGCCCGGCGTAATGTCTGAACTTCCAGTTCCATCTACAGGACCCGTTGCAATAGGTTCTCCTAAATCGCATGATGCTCCACCGTTTTGTTCTTTCAATGTTACGATTTGCCCAGAAGGCGATTGAACTCGAATCCAAAGGTCACCCAAATAAGAGTGTTCCATTGTTACACAAATTTGTTGGATTTGGTTCACATTAGTGATCATTTGTCCAGGATTGAAACCTGTTATTGCTAAAGGAGCAGAATACGTTACGCCACTACCGTCGGGTAAAAACGTTGAACCTGCATTAAATTGACCTCCAATTACTAATGCTTCCGCTTTACAACCATACGTATCGTGCACCTGCACAGAGTACTGCCCGGCAGGTAATCCGGTAATTGGATTTGTTTGAGTGGTTGAAATTGATCCTGTTGGTGCGGTTACGTAATAAGTATATGCAGGAAATCCTCCCGTTGCATTAACCAAAATTTCACCAGAGTTGTTACCAAAACAATCCAAATTGGTTCCATCTAAAGTAAAACTAATTGGTTGCGCATCATTGATCGTTAGCGTGATCGTTACTGGGACCGCACATAAACTTGGCGTATAAGTAAGTGTAACTGTTTCGGCGCCTTCTGTTAATCCATCAGAAAATGCGTCTACATATATGGTTCCAGAACTTGAACCAGCAGGTATCGTTATTGAATTGTCTAAAAATGCATAATCCACCCCATTCACTGCGGTACCTCCTGTAGTGTAATTTATGATCACATCTTGGGTTGCTGGACTAGCTAAGTTAAAATTAAATTGACCTTTTACGCAACCTTCAAGTGCAATTCCATCGGCATTAATTGTTTGCGTTGCGCCACTGATGATATCGCCTTGAACAAAACTATTTTCTTGAAGAAATACTGCAGAATTATAAATGTGATCACCAATATCAGCAATCACAAATTTCAAGTGATACGTTTGACACGCAGTTAAACCAAGTTTTTGAGCGGTAAGTAGTGTAGTGTATCCATCAAATTGAACCGCTGGACCTCCTGTGTTATTTACGTAATATGGTGTATTTGTAATAGCATTAATGTTATTGATTGAAACAGGAAGAGCAGTAGTTGGAACCAACGCAATGTTTTGTTGACCTACGATTCCAGGGCCACTAATGTAAAAAGCGAAAACATCATTATAAGAACTACTGTTTGGCGGAGCAAATTCAGGATATTCCTCTGAAGCGAAAATGTAATTGAATTCTATTGATGAAGATTGTAAATCAAAATCGAATTCTAGTGTTACCGCATCATAAGAAGTTGCACCTCCTAGTGTTGTCATTTGAGTAGTTCCTACAGTTCCTAAATTATAGAGTGCACCCGCTCCACCACCGGCAGATCCATTTGGGCCGGGAGCTGTAGAAATATTACCAGTAGATAGGATGACTCCAGAAGCCATCGGAAATGTTGTTCCCGCAGCTGTAAATTGTCCTCCTGCAACACTTGCACCCGTAAAAACGGCATTAGAAATAGTGATATTTGGTCCAGCTAAATAGTTAGCTAATTGGGTAGCGGTGTACCCACCCGTTTGAACAATTGCTTGTCCAAACATTGAACAAAAAGATAAACTTATTAAAGCAATAAATAGAAATGGTTTGGTTAGTTTCATAATGAACATTGTTTTTATGGGACGAATTTAATTAGCCTATTGATCACAGTACGTTTGCTTCCAGCTAATGGTTGGATGAAACACCAAAATAATCGCAACATATTTTATGTGAAATTAATTCAACCTTAGATTTACCATAGCACAGCTTGCGAATATAAGTCAAATTGGAACGAGAAAACGATCAATTAACCTGATATTATTGGAATCCTAGACCTCTTGACGGAAACGCTCTTTTTACACAACGAATTCCACTCGTTTTTCTGAAGTAAAGAAAATCACATTTTTGGTCGGCGCTCCGGTTTTTTAGTTTTCCTTTGGTTATTTTGAAAAAGCATGTGCGTTTTTGAGATTACGAGTCTTATTTTCACAACGCACACCTTTCTTAATTTTGCCCTTTCACTGAACTGAAATCGGTGTTATTCCTCTATAGATTCGGGAGTAACGTGAATCGTTTGGTTTTCAGACATCCAGCATGAAAGACAAAGAGTTTGCTCAATTGGCACTTCATCTTCATCCGGTAAGCCTGGAAAGAAATCAATGCCAGTAATGATTTCAACACTGTCAATTGAAACTGCAAAACTCGCTAAGGATCGTATTGCAGTTTCATTGGGCAAAATAAACCCAATTCCCTTGGCTTTTGGCTCAGTATAATCTAATAATACTTTGTAATAAAATTTAGGTACCGACACGCCGTTTGCTCCAATTGCTGGAAGACTATCGCTTAGAACAGGTCCGGTAACCACATAAATGGCATTATTGTCAATTGCCCAAGTCCTCACCAACCCTTCCAATTTTTTCCAAATACCGCGATTAAAACTTGGCGTCTGTGGACTTATGTTACTGTAATAAAAGCTTTCTGCCATTGAAATTTCAGACCAGCCCATGTCGGCTGCTGGTGCTAAATGCCCCCTATCATAGCCCGAGCCTGCATAATCTTTATCATTAGCAGAACCCGTTAATACAAAAGGATCTTCTTTAAATCTATCGGTTCGATCAAATTGCTTAACCGTTTCTTCTTTGGTTAATTCATAAGCTACCCATATTGCATTTTCGTGTTTTTCATTATACAAAAAAGAATAGCCCGTATGCGAAATAACGACATCTGCTTGATTAATTTTTGGTAGCCCCAATCCACTAATTTCTTTAATTTTTAATCCATAAATTCTTGCACTATCTACACCTGGTAAAACAATTTTTTCGACTTGCCCCAAAACGTTTTGTTGAGCAGCACCATAACATAAGCACCAGGCTAACAAAAAGTAAGAAATTAGTCTTTTCATAATTATCGTTTTATTCAGTTGTGTTTTGTGAAAATAATCATTATTAATTACAATCTCATAAGTTTAAAAATTACTTGCTGATTCAGATCACGTAAAGGGGCTTTTTTCAACAATTGTTAGCCTTCAAATTTTTGGTATTGCAAAATCAATAAAGCATAAATCAAACTATTTGGTTACTTTCACCCCGGTTTTTTTAAACAAATTTCGAATATGAAAAATATCCTACTGTTATTAATTGCTTTTTCCTCTTCACCTTTAGTTGCACAAAAAATAGATTTAGATTCTGTTTATGTAAATGACAATTATACCAAAACAGAGTACAGTATTTCGATGCGCGACGGAATTGTGCTCTTTACGGTGGTATATACGCCAAAAGACCAATCGAAAAAATACCCCATGCTTTTGAACCGCACTTGTTACAATGCAAGTGATTACGCCAATTTTAAATTGGGTAGCCAACCTTCTCCTTATTTGGTGCGTGATAAATATATCATTGTTTACCAAGATGTGCGCGGAAGGTACATGAGTGAAGGTCAATTTGACAACATGCGTCCGAACATCCCTGGAAATAATCTTAAAAACAAAAAAGACATTGATGAAAGTTCTGATACGTATGATGCTATCGATTGGTTGATTAAAAACATCAAAAACAACAATGGAAAAGTTGGAATGTTTGGAATTTCTTATCCAGGATTTTATACCGCTGCCGCTTTACCAGATGCGCACCCAGCGTTAAAAGCTTCTTCGCCTCAAGCTCCAGTTTCTGATTTTTTCTTTGATGATTTCCACCATAATGGAGCCTTTCTTCAAAGTTACACCGGCGCCTACCCCGTTTTTGGAGTGCAGAAAAAAGAACTCACAAAAAAGGATTGGTATACGGATCAAATCAATCGTTTTTACGGTCAAAAAATACCGAATGGCTATGACTTTCATTTGGCAATTGGACCGTTAAAGAATATTACTGAAAAATATTATGCGGATAATTTCTTTTGGCAACAAGTGGTTGAACATCCCAATTATGATGAATTTTGGCAAAAGCGCAATATTCTTCCTCACCTTAAAAACATTAAACCCGCAGTGTTGACTGTTGGTGGTTGGTACGATGCTGAAGATTTATACGGTGCGTTGAATGTTTATAAATCGATCGAAAAGAACAATCCTAACGCAAAAAACACCATCGTAATGGGTCCTTGGGCACACGGAGATTGGGCAAATGAAAGGGGGAAATCTACCCATAACCACATTTATTATGGCGATAGCATCTCCACATTTTACCAACGTGAAATAGAGCGCAACTTCTTTAGTTTCTACCTTAAAGATGAGGGAAGGTTAGCATTGCCAGAAGCATACTTGTACGATACTGGAAATAAAGTTTGGAATACGCTAGACGTTTGGCCACCAAAGAATGTAGCGCCAATCAACCTTTACTTCGATAAAAATGAGAAACTATCCATCAATAAACCTAGTCCAAAAGAAGGCGTTTTTGAATACGTAAGTGATCCAGCAAAACCTGTCCCTTATACTTCGCAAATTGAAGGTTTTACGTTTACGCCGAGAAGATTTATGAGTGATGATCAACGTGAAGCCTCTACCCGACCTGATGTATTAACCTTTGAAACAGAAATATTGACAGATGATTTTCAACTTGCAGGTGAAATAATGGCAAAATTAAAAGTATCCATGACAGGTACAGATGCAGATTTTGTGGTGAAAATAATTGACGTTTACCCAAACGACTATCCAAACTTTGAGCACAATGCAAAGAATATTGTCATGGGAGGATATCAACAATTGGTTCGTTCTGAAGTATTTAGAGGACGTTTTAGAAATAGCTTTGAAAAACCTGAACCGTTTGTGCCGAACGAAATTACAAATGTTGATTTTCCGTTACAAGACGTGTTACATACGTTCAAAAAAGGACATAAACTAATGATTCAAATCCACTCCACTTGGTTTCCGTATATCGATCGCAATCCGCAGAAATATGTGGAGAATATATACAAAGCATCGGAAGAAGATTTTATCAAATCAACGATTAAAATTCATGGTGAGTCGGTAATTGAAATTGGACGATTGAAGTAACACTTGCACCGCAACTCATTGGGTTAGTCTTTAATTTTCCAGGGTGGATTTTGTCTATTCACTCCAGCAAAATAGAGAATCAGTAAATTATTGTCTAGATCTCTCAGGCGTGCTTCTCGCCATAACCAGGGTTGATCTTTGGGCATTTCTTCAAAAACGAACCCAAGTTCAATTAAATCAGCTACTTTTTTGTCCAGTTCTTCAATTTCAAAATAAAGCCAAGTACCATTTTCATTTTGTGCTGCATCATTTTGGTGCAAAGAAAAAGTGGAATCTCCTGTTGTGCAGGTAAACCGGGCATAACTAGCTTGCGTATGTACGATGAGTTTCAATCCCAATTTTTGATAAAACAGAATGGATTTATCTACATCTTTTACTTGTATTGTTATTTGATTGAGGTTCATTTTGAAGTAATTAAGAATAGATCATTTCCTAGCGGGAGCGACGCAAATTTTAATTTAAAAAGGAGCGACATCTTCTTTACCTTCTCCGTTTCAGCATTGCTTTGACCGTATGATCTGAATCCATAAATAGCTAAAAAAACGGTACAAAGATTAATTTCATTTCAGAAAATTGTCCGGGGTTTTAATAAGAACGAATCTACCACTAATACCTGTAACTAGCAATATTATATTTAAACTCATTTTCATCTATGCCAAATCTGCTTCAAGTATTTTTTGCAAGTCCTTTTTTGATTTATGACTTTCAAATTTAAAACAAACCATTGTGAGTAGGTAAACGAATGTAAGCATTCCCAATGGAATTAGCATGGCTGGATTAAACTTATGACTTCCAAAAGAACTTAATAAAAATACAATGAACGCAATTCCAACAAAACCACACCAAATGCATAAAAAGACAATTACAAAAATAGAAAGTCTCATTTTCACTTTAACAAATACCCCATTAAAATCGTGACTAATAATTCCACTTATATTGGGTTGAAATGAATTCCTGTACCCAATAATACGTTTAATATCAAAGTTTTGACCGTAAACTTGTCCTTCATAAGCCTTAGATGAACCACCACCGAAAAGACTAAACCTAAATGTCTTTTCTGGTTCAATACAATTGGATAGTCGACTAAGCACCTCTGATTCATTCAGTTTTGTGCGAAATATCAAGTTTTCTGTAGGAAAGTATTTCATTTATAGCGTAATGATTTCGGTAGATAAATCGCTCAAATGCAAGGTTAAAAGATTATCTGCGCTGCTGAATTTTGCAATATTATTTGATTCAAAGTTTAAGGTCTTGCACGTACTATTGGCTAAATCGACCAACACATAAGCATCTCGATACAGTACAATTAACGTGTTATTCCAAAAGTAATTACCCAAAAACGTTAAGGTAGACAACATTTGACTGGGTAGATAATATGCTTCTTCGGTTTCCAAATTGAAGGTAAATGACACACCTTCGGCGGGAATAAAAATGAATTTGTTATCCGTGTTTGCAAAGCAAAATTGGTCTAAATGAAAGTTGAGGTAATTGCAACTATATTTGAAAACATCATTTTTCAAGATATTGTTTACCGATAAATCGGCTTGCCATAAACTCCGTCCATTGTTGGGTTCGCTATAATCAATAATGCGCAAAACTGCATTGGTATTTTGATAATTGGCTGGTTATTGTGTATCGATCATTCCGGTTTCGTTTTTATTTAATGTGGGCCAATACTTTTACCTTTTCAGGATTATCTTTCAAGTAAACCACGGTGAGCGTATCTCCAGCTTTATAATTAGCATAGTCCGTACTGTTGATCGTTACAGTTGCAGTAACATAATCGCCCATATTGTTTTTCAATTTTATTTTATCAAAAATAGCATCTATCTTTTTTTCAGATTCCGATTTGCCTGTTGTATCTGTTTTTACCGTTGGAATGGGTTCTCCTTCCGTGAACAGCGAAATATCCATGCTATATCTTGGCGATTTAACTTTTCCTGTTCTATGTGTTGCCATTACCGTTGCTTTTACGCGAATTCCATCTTTCAGAAAGATCGCATCTTCTTGCTTCGCCATGTAAATGATGATTCCAATGGCTACGACAAGAATGGCAAATGCGAGGTAAATTATGTGTATTTTTTTCATAGTTAAGTGATGTTTCTAAATTCTAGATAAGAAGCGTTTGCGCTAATCGCACTTTGCGGATACTAATCTAATTTTTTTTTAATTGTGAAAAGCAGTTTATAACAATGTTGTTCGAATAAATTCAGTGAAATTTCAACTTTGTCAATTTTCCATATTGAGATACTCTCTCTAAGATCAATATTTTCCTCTTTAACTATAGGTTGTCCGAAGAATTTTATGATATGGTTTGATATTCGATCAAATTCTTGTTTCGCAATATTATCTCCAATTGCCCAGTATTCAATTTGATTAAATCTTTTAAACCATCGTTCTTTACCGAAATTATAGAAACTATTGGTTAGTTCCAGTTCTAATCCACCAAGAACAGTATGTTTTCCCCAATGGTAAACGGTTCTATCCCCTAAGTTTTCTTTTGTTCCATTAAATATCCGAATAAGTGGATTAATAAACTTACCCCATTTCAAGAAGTTGGAAGTTTCTTCGAATGTGATTCCATTATTTATTGTCGCATTTATC
>JAYSRU010000162.1:0-4042 GCA_043720875.1 Crocinitomicaceae bacterium | reverse complement strand
CTCCAGTTCCGTAATAATACTTCAATAATGGAGTTACAGCAGCATACCATCTACGCAAAACGCCTTCTTTTCTAGGATCTTTTGGATCAAAATTTATTCCAGATTTAGCTCCTCCAATTGGTGGACCGGCAACGGTGAATTTAACTTCCATTGTTTTAGCTAACGATTCAACTTCACGTTTATCTAAGCCAACTCGCATACGTGTTCCACCACCCGCTGCACCACCACGAAGTGAATTGATTACTACCCATCCTTCTGCTTCAGTTTCGCTATCTTTCCATTCAAATACTATTTCTGGACGCTTGTTTTCAAATTTTTCGAGAAGTGCTTTCATTTATTATGTTTTAATGTTGTTCTAATTTTCAGCAAAAATAAGCAATAGTTCTGCATAGCAACACTTTTCATTCTTTAAATCTAAAAAAGTACCGAGAATTGAAGTTATTAATCATCTCTACAGGCAATCTGTTAAAATCTAAGTAAAAAAAATAGGACTATTCGAGAATAGTCCTATTTGTAATTTGAATAAAATCAACTTATTTTCCGCCTTCTTGACGTTTTTCATTTTCTAATTTTTCTTTCTCCTCATCTATCTTATCTTCTTTCTTTTCTTCTTCGATAGGGAAAAGTTTAACATCCTTATCACGTCCTTGCAAACGATCAAGAAACTCTTCTAATTGTGCTATTGATAAAGATTTAGCAATGATTTTTTTATCTTTGTCTAAAACAAAAACTCTTGGAGTTGAGAATACATCATATGTCTTTTGATAGTTTAATGCTTCAAGTGTCGTATATTTGGGAATAAATTGACTCGCGTTTTCCATCGATTTTTCATACAACGATCGGGTCATACCCACATTAATAAAACTCAATTTATTGTCTTTGATGAATTTCTTCCATAATTCAAAATCCTCACCCGTTGCTTTTCCAACTGCAAAGATTTCAATATTGCGAGCTTTGAATTTCTTCGTATAGAGTGTTTCAAGTTTTGGTGTCGTTTTCTTGCAATGTCCACAAGTTGCTTCCCAGAAATATAGTATGGTATAATCAGATTTCAAACTATAAAAATCTCTCCAAACTTTGTCAGTTGTATCACGTAAACTAATGTTTGGTGGAACTTCACCTTGTACGATATGAATGTTTTTTTCAACTTTTTCACAAAGACTAGCCAGTTTATCCTCTGCCATCCAATATGCTGGTGATTTTCCTTCTTTATTTTTACTGCAATAATAGCGTGCACCCATTTTAACAAAAACCTTATCCATTCCCATGATATTAGATTTTTCAAAATTTGAAGTTATCCAAGAAACCACATATTTGAATGTTTCAGATTTTTGGTCCATCTTGTCACATAAAAGAAACGAATATTTTACAATTGTATCTGGATGTTGCAAAAGCACATTTTTAGAAAAATAGTTTTCTAATTTATTATGAAATATAGGACTGTTGACTAAACGATCATCTTTTATATCTGTGTTATCCCAATAGTGATCACGGAAGTATCTATAAGTGAAAGAACTGTCTTTTAAGCTACCGTCTACATTTTTTGGAGACTCTGGCAAATCGACGTCTAAAGACATTTTAATTATTTTCGCACTAAGCATTTTCGGATGCGTTGTTATCAATAAGTTTTGATATTCTAACACTTCTTTGGAAATAACATCAATTTCCTTGCGCAAACTAATGAAGGCAGGATCCGTTTTCGCTAACTTCTCCATT
Source organism: Crocinitomicaceae bacterium (assembly GCA_043720875.1). Taxonomy (GTDB): domain Bacteria; phylum Bacteroidota; class Bacteroidia; order Flavobacteriales_D; family Crocinitomicaceae; genus JAYSRU01. Next base: position 2,326 of record JAYSRU010000162.1, on the reverse strand, counting down.
TCTTGACTTTTAGCATTTGCAATCGTTTTCTTGTCGCCAATATATTTAACATACGCTTGGAAAACTTTATTTTCTTCAGATTTTACAACTTTCATGGTTGCGATGAAATCAGATAGATTGGTTTGAATATCTACTTCTTCATTATTGAAAATGAATTCGAAATACTTTTGACCAGGCAGCAATAATGCCATAATACCCGGTTTTTGCTTTTTGCCTTCGAAAGTTACCACACCATTTTTCATTTTTGCGGTATCGGCGTAGTATAAACCTTTACCGTAATACTTTACTAAATGAACGGTAGTATCCTTTTGACCAATAACTTTGAATCTGAGCTTCTGGGCCGAGATTGAATAACTAAGACCTAAGATTAACAATGTGAGTAATAATCGCATGATGTTTTTTGTTTAATTATATTTATTTTTCTTAGTGTAAAAGGACGAAGTTTTTTTCTTTTGGTAGGCATGAACTTTGAATTTTAACCAAATTTTAACCTCGATATTCTTTCATAACTCCCTTTTTAATGTTTCTATAGTTTGCGTAAGCGTATAATAGGAAGGCAGCGACTAATGCTCCAAAGCTACTTAATGTGAAGGCAGTATCGATGTAAAGTCCACCAGTTTTTAATTTTGAATCCAGTAATAGTTTGAAAATCATAAAAGTAATGATACTACAAGATGCAATAATTGAAAAGACTTTAACAAAGTAAACGAAGAATTGTTTAATGACAACTTTGGGTGAATAGCCGATACGTAGCAGCGTTCGAACTTCGTATGCATTCCTAGACAGGAGCAATTGTGCATATTGTATGAGTACAAGTCCAGCCATAAAAACGGCTACAATACTAACGCCGAGAATTATTATAATTAGTGTTGACACCATCGATTTCAATCTTCCCATAATCATGTCTTCGTTTTTAGATTCCATCCCATTTTCTTTAATCAATCCTTCAAGATCACCAAATTTGCTTTCTTTTCCAGAAATAACAAGTTGGGTTATTTTGGTAGGTTTATCTGGAGCATATTTGGCATTTCCAAAAGTCATGAATTCTTCAGGGACAAGAATTGAATTCACTTGATTCGAAAATCCAATAACACGAACTTTAAACCATTCTTTCTCGTTTTCGCCCTTTAACGCAAATTTGAAATTCACATCCATAGCTAATTCCTCACTAACCTGTGGGAAGCCAGCTGAACTTGCAAAAGCATTTAACATGACTAATATTTGACGCGGCATAATGATAGGAACGTATTCATCACCTTCTTTCCAATGCCATTTCTTGCTCTTTACGTCTAAAAATGATGGGTCTACCGTTTGAACGTAAATATCTGTTTTGAAGGGAGGAATCATTTCATCATCGGTTTCAAACCAAATTCCGAAATTATTGGAAATTACTGGCTTCACTTGTAGCACGGACGGTTGCTTCTTTAAGAAATTAATTTCCTTTTCTGAGTAGTCAGTTTTGGTTAATTTCATGGTAGAGGCACTCGTAACTTTCTTTTGAATTATTAGGGTGTTCGGACCTAGTATTTCAGCTCCTTGTCCAAATTCGTTAATACGAACTAAGTAATGAATAGAAGTGATTAGGAAAGTTAATCCTAAGAATGAACCAATAATAGCAACGTATAGTTGTTTTTTATCTTGGTATGCGAATAAGAGTTTACGTAACATGGCCGTTAAAGTTTAAGTTCTCGTGTGTAGTTGAAGCTATGGAAATCGCCAAGTGTTGTGAGCACAAATCCTGCTTTTTGTGAAGTTGTGAAACGGTCGATGATTCCAAGACAACGTTGTGTATTCGCTTCATCTAAATGAGAAAACGGTTCATCCATGATAAGCCACGAAAACGGCTGTGAGACTGCTCGAATGATTGCGAGACGCTGTTGCTGACCCATTGAGAGTAATCCACAACGTTGATTCCATTTGTCGTCAATTTCCAATTCCAACAACAAGTCCTTTAATTCCCTTTCGGTAAAAAAGTTGGTCAAGCTGTTTTTGATCGCCAAATTTTCTGCAACACTCAGTGTATTGAAAAGTTGTAAATCTTGAAAAACAGTTGAAATTTTAGTGGTTCTTATTTCGGACCAATCTTCAGGAGAATAAGATAATATATCCGTTTGGTCATAGAAGATTGAACCGCTGTAATCATCCCTCAATCCTGTTGAAGTTGAAGTAAAAGTTGATTTTCCTTTACCGCTTGAGGCATTTAAGATAATTCTTTCTCCCGAAAGCAGTTTAACATCAGCTCCCCAAATACTTTCGCTACTATGGTTTATAGAGGTTAGTGGGGTAGGCATTACGTTTTTAAAATGAATATCCATGAAAGTTATTT
>JAYSRU010000161.1:0-4061 GCA_043720875.1 Crocinitomicaceae bacterium | reverse complement strand
TTCAATAGAAGTTTGCCTGATGGAGTTGACCTACGTGTTTTGCTAAACAAATAATTGCCATTTCGAAAATCATAGTAATCTGTTTGGTAGCGGCGGTTCATACTCTTCATTTTAAAAAGTATAAGACACTCCCATTTGCAAATACAATGCTTGCTTTATTTCATAAAACCGGAATTTCGGACTGGTTTGAACAATAAAGTAGCGAAGACCGGGGTTAAGCGAAAAATTCTTACCCATTTTTTTAGAGATATTTATTTCGAACACACCAATTTTCTTTACTTGGCGATATGGCCCTAATTGGTTTTCATTAATCTGTGTAATGCTAGGAAATAATTTGGTGCTATTATTCCCGCCTAAAACATTGCTATCATGCCACCTAATTATGGGCAACCCTATGTGAGTCGTTAGATTTAATTTTGAAGAAAGTTTTATGTTTACGCCTACTTTCATTCCAAAATAAGAATAATTAAACTTGGAATTTTTTGGAAGAAATGATCCTCTAATTTTAGAAACTGAATGATTGAAGGCGAAGCCCAAAAGAGGGTCAATTTTACCCTGTTTAGTTTTTATTATGCAAATATAGTTAATCTCCTGAAAAGCATTCCGTCCTATATTCTCACTTTTAAACCAATATTGTTTAGCCCCCAAGTTTAAAGTCAATTGATGTTGAAACTTCCAAAACAAAGAGTCTTTTTGTGCGCTAATAGCCAAATTTTTTGTCAAAACTAACAAAAGAATGTAATACTTATATTTTTTCATACCAACCTAGATAATAGTATTCGTAAGAGGTTTGTCCATATTTCCCGAAGTAATCATCTTTATTACCGTAAACTGGTATAGCTCCATTACTATTGTTATATTTTTTATATGCATGCCCCTTGTACCACAGCTCAGAAATGAGCTGTCCGGTTACACTATTCATTGCTAAAAATAAAATAAATGTTTTGCCAAACTTGTTTTTCAACTTCAATTTATAGCCAGAAAAAATATTTGATAAATCAGGTGAATCTATTGAAATACTGCTGTAAGAAACAATTCTCCAAGTTTCTTTACCATACGTGTCATGAGCAAAAGAAATATATCCATCGTTATTAAAAACTAAAGTAAGTCCCTTTAAATATTCGAAATTTTTTCCAGATAAAACCGGTACAACAACAGTATAAAGATCTTTATTTCTGTATCCTTGACCAATAGCATCCAATTTCCATGTGCCTTTAAATTGTTCAAATTCGGCTATGTTTTTCTGTTTTTTACAAGCTGAAAGAAACAAAAGAACAACGATTATTTTACAAATATTTTTCATAATTTCATGGCTTTATAGGTTTCTCCAGTTTCACTGTTAACAATGAAATAAAGTCCTGATGGTTGATTATTGAAATCAATCAAATTTTCATTCTTAACTAGCATAATTAACTTTCCCAAACTATTATATACTTCATAGCTATAGATCTTTTGGGTTTCATTATTATAAGTTATTTGAACTACGTTCGATTCATCCAAAATCAAACATAAATTAGATTGTTCTATTGTTATATCTTCTTCACCATTGTCAAAGTTATTCTGCATGGTTTTTGGCTTTGAAACTTCTTTGGTAATAAAATACATTACCTGATTATTGGTTAATAATTGAGGATGATTGTTTAGTGTTAATACTCCAAAATTATCTGTTTTTTTGGTTTTTGAGGTCAAGTAAGATCCATCTCTGAATTTGTAATAATCTGTTTGATACCATTTATTATGTTTTAAACTTGTTAAATTCACCACGTTATTATCCCAATCCAATTCCAGATTATTTCTATACTTAAGTGGAATGCTGTTTTGGTATTCAGGAAAATTACAGAAGTTTGCATTCCCACATGTCCCCACCCCAAATGTCATTACATTCTTTGTACGATTCCTTATAAAGCCTGAAGCCGAAGATTTATTTTCCGCTACGTAATATTGAATTTCTTTTCCTTTTTCAATTCCGGGGTTTGGCGAACCTCCTATGTTAGTTGGGTTACAATAATCAAACACATCCAATTCAGAAATATTGTGATTCCATCCTCCATTATCAGCGGATAAAGTTGCTATAACATCCGTACCACCCATATGATTTTGCGCACGAATTACATCTATCCAATGTTGACGCTGATCGTACCCACCTTGTCGTGCATCAAAACCTTCCCACATATTGAAACCCGCAATGCTTGAAAAACCGACTGTCATTAAATCATTTGCTACATTGGTAAAACCATAGCATGTTGTTGGAAAGCCATCACCAGAACCAACTTCATGAAACATAACAAGCTTGTTCGTGCCATTTGAAATTTTACGAACAAACCATTCAGTACCACTTATTTTGTCAGGACTCCCACCATAAAAACTAAAACCAATAATATCTATATTTGGCGCATTAAATGAAACATCATTATAAATGATTTCGTCAGTCGTTTTCACTCCATTAGCATCCATCACCAATGCATTATTAGGATACAATAATAGATAATCTAGAGGGTGATCCCCTATATATTGATTAGGTTTAATGGTTGCATCCCAATTAGAACTAATTGCCAACAAATGCTCATTGTGCCCAAGGGTTTGTTTAATATAAGCACTCATTTCATGGTGAAATTTACTCACTGCTTGTCGTGCTTGAACTCCTTCGGGGGCGTTTGAGTTGATATAGAAATTATTTTTATCCAAATTACTACACGTATAACTGGTGTCAATTTCAACCTCAGACCTTTCATTCATGTGCCAACTTTCACTCATTAATTCAAACATGGAAATATTAGTGGAATAACCCCATCTGCTAATATAGTAACGGTAGCGTTGCTTCAAATAATAAAAAGCTGCTTCGTTCATTATTACATCACTAGGTAAATCAACCCCGGGTATATCGTTGTAGCAGAAATGGCGGCTACCATCCAAGCATTCTTGGCTAAAATCCCAAAACAACCTATTGTAAGCGGTTCGTAATGCAATTTCATCTTGCAACATTAAATCCAATTGTAAAAACATGTTTTTTTGCGTGCAGATCTTTACAACATTATCCATTTCCCACGCATAATCTAAACGGTCGTAATAATTACCCAATTTCTCAAATTCTATGCTCGAAACAGACGGAGATAAAATGGCTCTTATGTAACGTCCACCTTGGTCTCCATAGTTGCTCACATCTTGTAAATATTCTTCCCACATACCAGATGGTGCTTTGTAACCAACTTCTCCATAATAATCTGGATGTTCTGGTCCGTTAGGTGCAACTGTGTCTAATGCTATTATGGGGTGGGGCAAATTTTGCCCCACTGGGTAAATCATGTTATTTCCTAGTGCAAAATTTCTCCCATTAGGGTGCTTTTTAACATAGCCAGGGTTTCCACTCTCCACTACTTTAAAATCGAAGGGGTTACTTGTAATGGTTAAAATATTATTTACGTAAAATTTTACTACACATTTGTATTTTCCAGAACTGGGCGGTGCATAGCGTATTCTGAATTGGTAGTTGGTATGTTGGTCGTCCCACACTCGGTTTGGCACGTTTCGTTCATATTCTCGGTAATAAAAACCATCTACTGTTTTTGTAATATTGCTGGGTGCATTGCTTGTAAATTCTGCCACAATTTTCAATTCTCTGTCCAAAAATGGATTCAATTTTTCAGAGTTTGGCACCGCAGTATTTTCAAGCACATAATTATTTACTTTGGCGAAAATATCCGCAGGTAATTCGATGCCTAGTTCAAATTTATCCAGTTTCACTACCGCATCCAAATCGCTATAGTTCATGCAAACTATGTTCAAATCTTGGTATGGCAAAACTAACAAATGCATACCTCCATTTGTGCCATAATTATGGGCTTTAAAATCGGAAGTTATGTGAATGGCTTCACTTGCCTGCACGGTTTCATAGAATCCGCCTTGAAAATTATAGGTGTGAGGTGTTGCTAAATTAATACACGTTCTTGCATATAACGGGTAAGCATTATGAATTGTCGTTTGCGAGGGTGTGCTAGAATTAATTGTGCAATCGTACACATTTATTTGCGCTTGCAATTGTGCAGTACCGAATAACACACAAA
>JAYSRU010000160.1:0-4066 GCA_043720875.1 Crocinitomicaceae bacterium | reverse complement strand
AGTAAGCGATTTGTTATATGATGAGCAATCCAGTTTATTTTATACCAGAGGTGATTTCACTAGATTGCCAAATTGCGAATTTCGAATCAACAAGTCTGTTTGGTCAGGTAATTCATGGGATAGTTTGGGCTGTAACGTGAGTATTGGAGGAGGGGGTGGTCTTTCCCGATTTAATGGCAAAATTTATACAACTGGTAACCAACTCAATTGTGATGGTGAGGACAATGCAGACGGCTACCTTCTCGAATGGGATGGTATATCATGGCAGAATATCTTAATAGATTCCAATTCTAGTTGGGCAGGGTACGACATGCTCGTTCACGATGACAAACTATATGTAGCAGGCACATTTGGACCAATAGGAGGCCAGCCCTATGATTTGTTGTTTTCCTATGATGGTGAGCAAATTGTGCCGTTGATAGAATCGTGTCAATTTGCCAATTGTGGGTCAGTTAGTTTTGATGTCGGATTCGGGAATGCATTAGCTTTTTATCAGGATACATTATATGTTGCAGGAAAATTTAATCATTTTGACCCTAATTCACGAATAGACAATATTGCGACAGTCTATGACAGTTCATTACATAAAGTGGGCGTAGGATTAGAGTACGGACTCAGCATAGTCGAAGCACTTTGTGTTCATCGCGACACGCTCTTTATTGGTGGTCTTTTCTTGCAAGATAATGTGCTTGGTAATCAACAAATGACAACTTTGCTTTATTATGCCAACGGTCATTTGGGAGTATATGGTGTGCATAGCGTAAACAGAATAACAGCCATGCAGAGCTACAACAACGAACTTTATATAGCGGGTTGGTTTCAGAACCTAACCCTCCAAGAAAATGGCATAGTACAACCCTGCCAAGGTCTTGCAAAACTGAATGGGCACAATTTAACTGTGCTCAACAATGAACCTTTCGATTTTACTGATGGCATTCCTACTCAGAGTGACATCCGAGATTTGGACATCATCAACGATACACTTTATATATCGGGTGCATTCGTTAGAATTGGGTACGACAGCACTCACTTTGGCGGAGTTGCCAAAATGAATATGGCACTTGCCGATGTTGGGATAGAGGAAGGTAAACCATTATTAAATTCTGGCACTATTCAATTATTTCCCAACCCAACATCGAACCAAATATCTATCTCAGGTTTATATCCGCATAAAAATTATAATATATATTTTTATGATTCATCGGGGCGCGTTTTAGCCACACATATACAAACAGCTAAGAATACATTTAGTGTAGATCATTTACAAAATGGTGTTTATTTTATCTCCATTGTTTCAGATGAATTGGTTTGTCAAATGCGGTTTTTGAAGGAATAAGTCTGTTGCGCAAGGGGAATGTGAATTTAAATTAAATTTTGAAATAATTCAAAGATGTGCTTATTTCGCGTCTCTCTTCATAGCACCTAATGTCAGACCTAACTAATAGACTAAGTGCTCTCACTACTCCTCCTAACGAAATGTGCACACCAGTCCTATACAGGCTTGGTGACTCTGCAAGCAGTGCGTTATTGAGCGAGTTATTGGAGCGCAATCCATCCATTACAGTAGTGGATAAAATCCTGCTACAATTAAAAGACCTTATTAAGCTTGAAAATCCGGAGCGCTCTCTAGGCGAGCACGAATATTCAGATAAAATAGCTTTAAAGTTAGGTGCTACTCCATTGGAGGAATATGGTGTTTGGGTGCATTACCCATGGAAAAACCAGTTGGTGCATATGTTGGATGAGGAGGAGTTTATTCGCGTGCGCACCATACGCAATGCATACAAAATAACCTTTGAAGAACAGGCCACTCTGCGCACCAAAATGGTGGGAGTAATAGGACTGAGTGTGGGTCAGTCGGTATCGTTAGCCATAGCCATAGAGCGTATAGCAGGCGAAATTCGCATTGCTGATTTTGATACGCTGGAGCTAAGTAATCTAAACAGAATACGTACCGGGGTGCATAATTTGGATACCCTTAAAACCGTTGTAGTTGCGCGCGAAATTGCGGAATTGGATCCGTTTATTAAAGTCGTATGTTTTCATAATGGAATCACCAAAGAGAATATAGATTCCTTTTTTGATGAAGGCGGAAGATTGGATTTGTTGGTGGAAGAGTGTGATAGCGTTGCCATAAAAATATTAGCTCGTCAAGAAGCTAAGAAGCGCCAATTGCCCGTGGTAATGGATACAAGCGATAGAGGAATGTTAGATATTGAGAGGTTTGATTTAGATCCTGAATATCCTATTTTACATGGGTTGGTGGATGAGAAGAGATTCAATTTAATTGGTGATATTAATGAACTCAGGGCTATCACATTGGAAATTTTAGAATTCGAGAAGCTTTCGGAAAGGGGAAAGATTTCTATGAGTGAAATACGAAAATCAATATCCAATTGGCCACAGTTAGGTACCGATGTTATGGCGGGAGGAGCTATTGCATCGCAATTTGTGCGAAGTATTTTATTAGGAGATAGGATTAATTCGAATCGTAAAAGATTTGATTTTGTTGATGCAGGATTGGAAAAATCAGTACCAAAAGATTAGTTTCAAATAATTCAGGCAATACAGGTAATGAGTAATTCAGTGGATTTCAAATTAAGAGCGTTTAGAGCGATAGATGATTACACATCATCTCAGCAATTCTATGAAGGGCATTTAAAAGTATTAACAGACTATGGTATTAGTAATCTAAATACATCTGAGCCTGAATGGATGAGGGACGAAAATGTTTATGTAGTTGTTGCTGAGGATAGCGCGGGCGAAACCGTTGGGGGGTTGCGCGTGCATAAATATGTGGGGCAAAAATCTATTCCGCTGATAGATGCATTGGAAGAATTGGATCCGGGTATTGTTACAGCATTTCAACGCTCTTTGCCATTAGGCACAGCAGAAGTTTGTGGATTATGGAATTCAAGAAAAATATTTGGAAGAGGCATAAGTCCACTTCTATGTATTAGTTCGGTAGTATTGGTTAAGCAAATGGGCTTAAGGGATTTTTTTTGTTTTTCTGCCCCGTATACTGAGAAAATGATAAAAACGAATGGATGCATTGATTTTGAAGAAGTTGGAGATAATGCCAGATTTTTATATCCTACCGAAAAGTTTATATCCATTGTGCTTTATAATCCGGATGTAAATGCTTTGCAGCACGCGGATGAGTATAATAAGAATAGAATTAATGCATTGTTTTCAAATCCGTATCAAACATTTACTGAAGAATCCAAAAGAGGAGAAATGACAGTTTTGTATGATTTGAAAATTGCAATGATGTAACTTTTTTGAATAAAAGCGTAGAAGTGTTCAATGATGATTTCAATTATAGCTTGAAACAATATTGACATGAACGTAAAAAAAATATTTCTCGTAGTCCAAATTCTGTTATTTGCGCACCATGCATTTAGTTCAAATGAAGTAAATGTAGGTGAAACAAAAACTTATGTTTATCAAGGCAATAAGCAAGAAGATGTACTAAGAATCTTGTTAAGTAATGACTATGCACCTAACGATGCCAAAATCTTGAATCTCGGGGTGGATAATGAATGGCATTATATCAAGTTTAAAATAGGAAAACAATCAAGGGATATTGATAGCTATTTGATGATAGAAAATTCATCTATTGATTCTTTAATACTTTTTGAGTCCAAGCCTAATCTAAAATTTATTCGATTTGATGGAAGCAACGTGCCTAAGAGTGTTTCTCATCGGTCATCCCAAAATTTTATATTCAATTTGGGCCTAATATCCGAAGATGAGCATGAATTTATTTTGGCAGTCAAGTCAGGCAAACAAATTCTACTTCCTTATCGCATCAGTTCATTTTATGAATTGAATAAATACACTAATTCGAGTGAAAATATTTTGATTCTTTACTTCGGAATTATGCTAGTGTTGATAATATACAATGTATTTATCTTCTTTGCACTTAGAGATAAGGAATATGGATATTATGTATTATATCTCTTTAGTGTGGCTATGGTGCAGGCAAGTTTATTTGGGTTTGGCAATTTGTGGTTTTGGCCAAATTCCGAGTGGTTAAGTATTCATGCGATATATATTGCTGGTG
>JAYSRU010000159.1:0-11828 GCA_043720875.1 Crocinitomicaceae bacterium | reverse complement strand
TTGGGAACAAAACGTTCTATTTTTTGGGAAAGAATAATTACTCTATCGTTCGTCATACTTACGCAAATATCGGTACTATTAAGTAGATTTAAGACTATTTTGATTGTTTTTACTCCTCAACTCGAATATTTCCAATAATTACCATTATTTTCGAACCGTGAAAACCATTTCGAATTTAGGGAAGTATTTTTTGATGCTTAAGGTAATTTTTTCAAAACCTGAGAAATTAAAGATAATTCGTGTCCGCATTTTTGAAGAAATTCAAACCATTGGAATCAACTCTATTCCAATAGTTGCGTTACTTTCTGTTTTTATGGGTGCAGTAATTTCATTACAAACTGCTTCGAATATGGACAATCCATTGTTGCCTGCTTATACTGTTGGATACATAACTCGTTCAAGTACAATTCTAGAGTTTTCTCCTACTATTCTTTCGCTGATACTTGCAGGAAAAGTTGGTAGTAACGTGGCGTCAGAACTTGGAACAATGCGTGTTACTGAGCAAATTGATGCTATGGAAATCATGGGTGTTAATTCTTTAAGCTATTTAGTTTTACCCAAAATTGTTGCTGCCGTTTGTTTCTTTCCTATTCTTATTATTTTTTCTATTGGTTTGAGTTTGCTTGGAGGTTGGTTTGCTTTAGTAGCATCAGATTTAACTTCAACAGAAGATTATGTATATGGAATACGAGCCTTCTTCAAGATGAGCGATATTTGGTATTCACTTTCTAAAACAGTTGTTTTTGCATTTCTAATTGTTTCTGTTTCCGCATTTTTCGGCTATTATGTTAAAGGTGGATCTAGAGACGTTGGTATTTCTTCTACAACCGCTGTTGTAAATAGCAGCATCGCAATTCTTCTAGCAAATTTCTTGCTTACACAAATGATACTTTTATAATTGGAATTGAGATGATAGAAGTAAAAAACGTTCATAAAACATTCGGAGACAATCATGTACTAAATGATGTTTCTGTCATTCTTGAAACAGGTAAGGTAAATTTAATTATCGGTCAATCAGGACAAGGTAAATCAGTTTTAGCCAAATGTATTGTAGGCTTACATGAAGTTGATTCAGGTGAGATTTTGTATGATGGTCGCGATTTTACAAAAATGAATCGTGTTGAACGCAAGCTATTAAGAACTGAAGTAGGAATGTTGTTTCAAGGATCAGCGCTATTTGATTCTATGACGGTAGAGGATAATATTGGATTTCCGCTTACCATGTTTTCCAAAATGACCAAAAAAGAAATTAAAGACCGTGCAGATTTCTGTTTAGAGCGTGTTAATCTTTCTGGAAGAAACAACTTGTTTCCAGCAGAATGTTCAGGTGGTATGCAGAAACGGATTGCAATTGCCCGTGCCATTGCCTTAAACCCTAAATATCTGTTTTGTGACGAACCCAACTCTGGCTTAGATCCACAAACATCAATTTTGATCGACGGCTTGATTAAAGAAATCACCTACGAATATAACATGACCACTGTTGTTATTACGCATGACATGAGTTCTGTTATGGAAATTGGTGATAACGTTACATTTATTTATAACGGTACGAATTGGTGGCAAGGAAATAAGGAAAGTATTATTCACACGGACAATCCTGAGATTTCAAATTTTGTTTACGCATCCGAATTCATGAAAGAATTGAAAGCTAAGTTAAGAGCAGTTTAGAAGAAGGCAATATAACCAAAGTGCATTTTTCCATTTTTCAATAACAACTCACTCCCCTTTTGATTTCCCATGGCGTAAGAAATCGAAAACACTCCGACATTTGTTCCAAAGGTCATACCTAATCCAAAACCTGAAGGAGTATCTGAATAGTAATTGGTTATGTTTTGTTCATACCATGATTGATCGAAAAACGCAAACAAGTAACTATTTCGATCTAAAAGAAAATGGTATTCAATACTTGCAGTTGCACGCGTGCTGGCAAGCAAAACATCTTCATTAAATCCTCTTTGCAAATTTTGCCCTCCAAAACGTAAGGCTTCATTGCGGTAAATAACTGGCGCGAGATACGATTGCGCATTAACCGATAGTTTTATCACATTTCTAACAGCAATAGGGAAATAATAATTGGCAATTAACTGAAATGAATACGTCGTACTTTTTTTGGCTACTGCCGTGTCTAAACTTTTGGACTGTCTCAAACCTGTTGAGCCTTCAATATTAAACAGGTATCCTTTTCTTGGATTTGGAAGGTAATCCACAACTTGTGAGAAAAATTGCAGTCCATAATTATTGGTAGAGACACTGACAAAATCCGGTTGAAGACTTGCTCCTTTTAAAACATTGGAAGACTGTCTTTTGTAAAATGCCTTGAGCCTAATACTTGACCCCAATTGATACAAAATTCCTATATTAGTTTTGAGTTCTAAAAAACTGGTATCTCTTTTGAAAAGTTCAAAACTACCGTCTAATCCGAAATTTGTTTTGAATAAAAATGGCAAAGTTGCCAGCATTCTTAATTGTTGGCTAAGTGGCTGGATACTCCGCCATTGCACATCAACAAGTTCTCCTTTATGAAAAGCATTTTGCAATTTTATTCTCAAATCACCGGTAAATTGAACTTTGAAATCACTTGGTCGCTGCTGCAATCCAAGCACGCCGTTAATCAAGCTTACTTGGTTGTTTTTTACATAGACATAGAGTGTCGCTGAAGCTTCAGTTAACAGTAACTCTGGAGGTTTGATCATGGTTATATAAGGCAATTGCTTGATTTTCAAACCAACATTATCAAAGTCCTTTATTGAAAATAATTTTCCTTCCGCGACATTCAAAAAAGTTGCCATCAATTTTTCAGACACTTGAGCATCGCCTTTAATTTCAATTTTATTCCATTTAACTAGTTTTCCTTTTTCGATAACTAATTTGGCTAAGATCACCCCATTGTCAAAACGAATTTGCGTCAAATAAACTTTTGCAAACGGAAACCCGTTGTTGTTCAAACTTTTTGTTATCGCTTGTAAGCTGTTTCCTAACAAATCAGCTTCAATCGGCAACCTTAATAACGATCGCTCATAAAATCGAGTAAGGTTGCTTACGGTGTATTTGTCGTTTTCTGCAATTTCTATGCGTGCAGCCGTGAATTTTTGACCTTTGAAAATTTGCGCCATAACCGCGTTGTTTTGCCAAACCACAGAATCTATGGACGCTAAAATAAAGCCTTTTTTGATTAATCCTTGTTGAATTTCTTGCAAAACCTTTAATACCCCCAAAGAATCTTTGTTCTGATATTGCTTTTTATCAAAGTTTTCAAGTGTTCCACTTTTTTTTATTTCTAACGTGTAACGTTTTTGGCCAACCACAGTTATGCTAAAAACAAGGAAGAAAAAAAGTGTTAAGTGTTTCACGATAACAAACCTACATCAGTTTTTTGATATTAATCATATAAAACGTCAGATGTGGATAAAGATTTTGAAATTTATCATATTTTAATCTATCTTTGTGATGATAATTGTAATCCATAAAACGAAAATCTATGAAAAAGTTAATGACCTTGGCTACTGTTGGAATTGTATTCGCAACTATAATGGCCTCATGTGGAGGCTCTAAAGGCGGACATTGTGATGCTTACGGGCATGTAAACACGCAAGAACAAACTGAAGTTACTTCTGTAAATTAATTCGTTCAACAAAAGACAAGGTCGACATTATGTTGACCTTTTTTTTTGCCTAAAAATTCACCAAACTACCTTGAACCAGTGGTAATCCTTCCATATCAACTATTTTAAAATAGATTGTTCCTTTTACAAAACTGGTATTGTTAATTTCATAGAAATTTTCTAAAGCCTTATCTGATAGCAGTTGTTCCCCCAATACATTATAATAAACAATAGAGGTGTTGGCATTAGATTTATTCACAAAGTAAATGCGCGAAGTATTTAATTCGGCATTATACTTAATAATATACTTGTTATTTTCTACAGAAACAAAATCGATTTGTTTTATTTCACTTAACTGAACACTTCCTGCTCGAATTTGATAATAATTAATTTCATTTTTCAATGGATTTTGATCCGTAAACAAATAAGATGTTGAAATTTCAGGATTTCCACAAACACCAGATATTTCGCCAATCACATTGAATACTTGTGATTTATCAGCACGTAAAATTTCAACTCCGTTGCACGTGCTACCCGCCTCAATTGTCCAAGAAAATACAACACTCGAGCCGCTAGTAACCAACTGCAAATCACTAATCACAATCGGATCTTGTCCAAATAAAACAAAGGACTTAAAACTAATAAGTATAACTGTAAGACTTCGAACTAACATATTTTTCTTGACATAAACCAACTACAATGCATGGTAAACGATTTTTACCATTACTTATTTTACTTTTCTAAAAAGTCCAAATCTCTACCAAATGTTTCTGTTAGTCGCGTGGTTGCCCAATATGCCCCACCAATACAAATTACACCAACAATACAAGCAGAAGTTAATACACCCATAGATGGCTCTATTGCTTTAAAAGCAAAGGTTAATGGAATCAACGCTCCTCTAACAAAATTAGGAACTGATGTTGCGACAGTAGCCCGTAAGTTGGTTCCAAATTGTTCTGCCGCTACACTTGCGAAAAGCGCCCAATACCCTGTTGCCGTACCCAATAGTAAACAAATAACATAGAAAAATGTAACTGAACCATAAGGCGTTACGAATAAATAAACAGCGGAAAGTATAAAACAGGCCACCAAATAACCAAGAATTACTTTTTTTCGCGAGCGCAACACTTGACTCAATAATCCACTTGCTAAATCTCCAACCGACAAACCGATATAACAATACAGCGTAGCGTCCGCCACACTAATCCTAGAAGGTAAGCCAATTCCTTTAGCGAACCATGATTCCGAAAGACTTATTAATATTCCGACCACAAACCAAACTGGAATCCCTATTAAGATACAATATACAAATCGCAGTACTCTTTCCTTTGATTGAAACAGAAAGAAGAAATTTCCTTGATTTTCAGACTTCTCCTTCGTTTTATTGAACATACTACTCTCTAACGTACCAACTCTTAGTGCCAATAACGCTAGACCCATTCCTCCACCAATATAATAACACACTTGCCAGGTGAAAATTGACGAAATGAAATACCCAGCAACAGCTCCAAGGGCTCCAAAAGTTACAATAATCATAGTCCCGAAGCCTCGTTTTTCCTTGTGCATTACTTCTGATATGAGTGTGATTCCAGCTCCAAGTTCTCCTGCCAATCCAAACCCTGCAATTAAACGAATGATAGAATATTGCGTAAGATCTTGCACATGTGCATTAGCCAAATTAGCTAGGGAATAAATAATTATCGAACCAAACAGCACTTTTAATCGTCCGAATTTATCACCTAAAATACCCCAAACTATTCCCCCTATTAGCATTCCTAACATCTGCCAATTCATCAAAGACATTTCTGTTGCCTTTAATGCAGATTCAGCTACGCCAATTTCTATCAAACTAGCTTTCTTCACGAAATTGAATAAAATCAAATCATAAATATCCACGAAATAACCAAGTGAGGCTACAATTAGAATAAGGATCTCTGAGCGTTTTAATTGCATACGGATGAGTTATTTTGAACTGTAAATATCTTAATTAAAATCAAATCGAATAAATGTAATTTAAGCGAAGACAATTTTTATCTTTACCAACTCATGGTAGCACTAGTTTTGTCTTTTCTAACACTTGGTTTAATATGCACAGCGGTTTGGTTTTTTAAGCTCTTTCAAATTAGTGGAATTGCTAAAAAACATTTGATTATTGGTATATTAATTAAAGCCTTCGCATGTTACCTATTTATTTATCTTTTTTCATACGTATACACACAAAACAAAGGCACTTTAGGCCAAGATGCCGGGGCGGTTTTTCACGATGCATATATCTTGAATTCAGTATTTTATTCGGAACCAAGCGAATATTTTTCGTTTATTTTTGGAACCGACACGAGCGACGAATTAGTAACAAAGCATCTGTCAAAAACATCACATTGGAGTAAAAACGGTGTGTCTACGATGAATGAATCTCAAAATTTGGTTCGTATTCATGCAATAATCGGATTATTTGCAAAAGGGAATATTTACATCCATTTCTTTTGCATGTTGTTAATCTCTTATTTTGGTTTGAAGCAGGCGATTCTTTGGCTCAAAGAAAGAAGGCCTTCATTAAATTTAGGGTTTGCATTTTTCACTATTTTGCTGATTCCCTCTATATTGTTTTGGAGCATAGGTATATTGAGAGAACCTTTTGTAATTCTAGCAATTGGCCTAATATTAAGAGGATTATTTGGCCTAAGTTTCACGCGCAAAAAAGCCATTGGCGGAATTTTTGGTATCTTGTTGCTTTTAGTTTTTAAGATGTATGTAGCATTCTATCTCCTGCTTTTCTTATTGCTTTACCTGTATTTTAAGAGCGTTAGTAAGAAAAATAGCAGACTCGTTTTCGTTCTGGTTGTTTTAAGCGCAATTCTGTTTTGTACGATACCAAATAAATATAGGGATTCAACTATTGCCGTAATTTCAAGAAAACAAAATGACTTTAACAACATGTCTCGTGGTGGTTTACACATACTCACAGATAGTTGTTACATCTACATTTCGGGTATCCATCGCAACAAATTAATTATCAAAAACGACAGTGTGTTATTGTTGCAAACGATCGACGCTGAAACCTACGATTTTAACTACATTCCACAATTCAAATACATCAAATTACACCCAATCGGGAAATATTGGAAGCTAGATGACAATTGTGAACCTGCGCATAGCTATTTTAAAACCACCCCTATTCGTGGTTCAGGCTGGCAACTGATAAAAAACATCCCGAGTGGAATCACCAATGCATTGTTAAGACCATTTCCATGGGATGAAGGGCGTTTGCTAAAATACTGGAGTTTTATTGAAATACTTTTTTATTTGGCGGCCATGTTAATTACCTTAAAACAACTGAAAACCTTGAATGCTGATGAAAAAAATCTATGGAAAGCTTTCATAATTTCATCCTTGTTGCTGCTGTTGCTAATTGGATGGACAACTCCAGTATCTGGAGCAATTGTTCGCTATAGAATTCCATTTTTATTCCTCTTATTTCCCCTATTGCTACTAAGTATTAAATTTACTCAAAAACAAAAAACATGGATCGACAAGTGGTTTGTATAACTGGTGCAAGTAGTGGCTTTGGCCTTGCCTGCGTACACAAATTTTCAAAATTAGGCTATGATACCATTTTGGTGGGTAGAAGAGAAGATCGTCTAAAAGCACTCGCGGTAGAGATAATTGAGACCTATAAAACAGATGCTTTCGTCGTAGTTTGTGACGTTCAATCTAAAAATGATGTTACCGCATCGTTTGCACAACTCCCAAAAGAAATCCTAGAAAAGATTGACATCCTTGTTAATAATGCTGGGTTAGCGTTAGGTCGAGAACCTTTTTACGAAGGTGATTTGGCCGATTGGGATCGAATGATTGATACCAATATCAAAGGACTTTTGTATGTTTCAAAGTTCGTTGCACCCTACATGATCAATAATAAAAAAGGTCATATAATTAACATTGCCAGTATTGCTGGTAAGGAAGCTTATGCTGGTGGAAATGTATATTGCGCCACAAAACAAGCGGTTGATGCGCTTTCGAGAAGTATGCGATTAGATTTATTAGATCACAATATTAAAGTTACGAATATTGCTCCTGGCGCTGCTGATACGGAGTTTTCGGTAGTTAGATATCATGGGGATCAAACCAAAGCAGATTCCACCTATATTGGATTTGACCCTTTGCTTGCTGAAGATGTTGCCGACGCGATTATCTATGTAGCTACTAGACCTGCACATGTGTGTATAAACGACTTGGTAATTATGCCTACCGCTCAAGCGAATGCGACTACTTTTTTTAAAAAATAGTATGCAGAAAATCACAATTTTACTAGCTATTATAGTTTTTGTTACTGGTTGTCATAAAGGTGAAAAAGTTGATTTTATTATTCATAATGCAGTTATTTACACAGGAAATGAAAATAACGAAACGTTCGAAGCAATAGCTATTTCTGATGGAAAAATCGTTGACATTGGAATCGAACGCTACATCTTAAACAAATATAGAACAGACGAATATTTAGATGCGGAACAAAAATCCATTTATCCTGGATTTCATTGTTCATTTTCACAAATTGTCAAAAATTCTAATGCGCATACAGGGATTGATTTATCAAAGTGCACTTCTGTAGTTCAAGTAAGTAATGTACTCTTACGTGAAAAACAATTAAATCACATCTCCAACATTCTTGGAGAAAATCTACCATTTTCAGTTGTAGATGCTCATGGTATGCTGTTGAGTAAAATGATAGACTCCTTGTTTTCGAGCGAAAAAGTAATGCTTGTTGGCGAAGGTAAAATTTTAGTAAAACGCGCAACAGCTGAAGAAAAAATTGGATTAACTGATTTCAATCCCAACGTTGTCGCTCAATATTTCGGCTCGGTGAATACAAAAACACGTATTGCTTCTATTTTAGAGGCACAAGAAAGCTGCCTACAATTTGGCATAACGAGTTGTGATGAGCATTCCGTTTCCATTGAAGACTTAGTTCTTGTAAAGAAACTCGCACGTACAAAACAACTAAAACTAGAACTTAATCTGTTTTTAAGCACCAATGAACGTACTGCTGAATTTGCCAAATCAGTTGGAATAAATACGTATAAAAATTACTGGCTTCAAGGATTTTCGGATGTTAGTTCAGTGCATCAAATTCTGCAATTAAGTTTGGCGCAAACAAACTATCAAGTAACATTGGATGCACTCAATTTTACAAGTAGCACTCAAATAGATAGTTTGAACACCGTGTTGAAAGCGCTTTATTCTCGCAATCCAGATCATGGATGGAGAATTAAGAATGCGCAAGAATTAACCAACAATACACGCCAATCCTTGCTGACCAATGGAGTTTTCTTGCTCTACACAGCTACCAACAAAACAAGTGAAATGATTGATATAGCAAAAAACGAAGGAATGTTCTCAGTTGTATCTCCAGCAAAAAACAACTTTTGGGACCCCTTTACAACGTATACCCAATTAATTGAAAATGGACTGGACCAAAATTCTGCGTTGAAATCGGTTACCGTATGGCCATCTTATATGGCTAAATCGAACAACAGAACAGGCTCACTTGAAAAAGGAAAATGGGCTAATTTGATTATTACACAGCGACCACTCGATACAGCTTCGCATGACAACTATCCAGTTTATACGTTTATTCGTGGTAAAAAGGTTTTCACCATTAAATAATAGTTTCCAAAGAAACCGACTGGATTTTGTTGTGTTTCATCAAATATAATTGTTCACGTTGACCAGGAGTTGCGCTAAAATCAATTGCTTTACCGTTGAGTTTAGCGTCCATTAAGGATGAATAGCCGCAATAGGAAACGATCAAGTCCGCGTTGTTGTATAACTGATTCAAAACTGAAAATTCTGGATTTTTGAGACATTTCCAATGCCCAGGGCATGCTGAAATTTCAATTGGACTAACAATTGTTACGTGTTCAAAAGCTAAATATTTTTGAATCGCTTTTTCTTGTAATTGTAAATTATAAGGTGACGGACCGTTTACAATGATTAAAACACGCGTTGTTTCACACTTTATTTCTGTATTCTTAAGGTTGGCAAAATTACTGTTGCTTGCTAAATTCTCTTGGTTATGATAACATGACCAAAAACCAATATAAAATTGATTGGGCGCACGCTTTCTACTCAAAGTACCTGCCAATGCATTGGTTTCAGTATCCATAATCCAAACTGCCGTAAACCGATTCAAATAAAAATTATGCAGCCAAGCAACGAAAATTCCAAAAAACGGAAGTGGCAATTTAATTTGATGCGTGATAAAAATTGTGGGAACTGCTGCGGACCAAAAACCATAGCGATGATCTGAAAGAACGACATCGATTTTATGCTCAGCAATTAAACGCAACACACTTAATTCTTCAGAACGCAAGTGTTTCCGCAAGGCAAAAAACGATTTCATCCCATCCCACAACCAATTTGATTTCCCACCAAACACAAACGGATAATCGTTAATTGTAACGTATTTGACAAGAACGTCGGTTAATAGGCTTTTAAAATACGGAAGTTGACTTTCTGAACAAGCAATTACAATGTTATTACCTTGTTTTGCCAATGAGCGAACCAACGAAGCAGAACGAAAAACATGACCCAAGCCCCAATTTAAGCTGGCAATCAATATTGTTTTATCTTTTAAATCAGATACAGAATGATAAATTTTTAATCCCATTGTTTACGAAAGTAAGGATTTCCATTGATGAGGATTAATATTTTAAAATATCACACGTTAATAATATCTTTCACACCAGCATATCCATGCCCTGTTACAGGGTTTTTAAAATCCCAGTGCACGGTTGTTTCTTCGTTTTATTTTTTTTTGCACGCAGCAACCAGTAACAATATTCCTAAAAGGCTACTGCACAATAAGCTTGTGTGTATGTATTTTGTTTTCAATAATAAATTTTCATTGTATCTACACCAATTCCATCAAAGTAAAATGTATCTAATTTTGTTGTAGTTATTCCATTTTTTGTGGACTCTATTTCGTTTACAAATATGCTATATGGTTTATCTTCATACTGAGGAGCGCTTATATTATAATAACAACCCATTCTAGTTGGACCCCATGGACTCCAACTATTATACATTTCACACAAATTGCGTTGTCTTAATTTCATTTGATCGTTGCTATCAAAACACGAAATATTTTTTGCAATACTAACATACTTTCCCTTCCCTACACTTCTCCAAACTAAATTATTTACTTGATTTTTATTCAATTCATCATAACTAGGGCGTTGGTAATGGTATAGGTTTAAATCTAAAAAACTAGCACTCGTATAATCAAAATAATTGTATTTTTTATTGTTATAGGCTTTGAAACTACATGTAACTTCGCCATTACTATCTGTAACACCTTCCCATATTATTTCTGATTTGGTTTTACTATCCAACGAAAAAATATTAAAGTTTTTTAAATCTTTCACGCGATGAATCGAAACTTTAACGCCAGCATATCCTTGACCTGTTACAGGGTTTTTAAAATCCCAGTGCACGGTTGTTTCTTCGTTTGATTTTTTTTTGCACGCAGCAACCAGTAACAATATTCCTATAAGGCTACTGCACAATAAGCTTGTGTGTATATGTTTTGTTTTCATACGTTTTAACTGTTAAAATATAAATACCTTGTGGCAAATCTATAGTGAATGAATTTGTATCCCCCTTACCCTCTTTGATTTCTTTTCCTGTTATGTTTACTACAGAAAAATTGAAATCTCCGTCAAGGCTTGGAATAATAACTTTAAACGATCCTGCACTTGGGTTGGGGTAAACTTTTGCTAAACGCAGTACTTTGTCATCACTTAAATTCGTTCTATATTCATCTGATGCGTTTGCTTCACCACCATTGTTCTGTTGCATATTGCAGTAATCGTTGCAAATTTCGTATTCTGGAACGATGTGCACAGTAGACCCTAAGTTGAAGTGCACGCCTGGTTTTAGGTTAATTTCTCCGCCTGCTTTCAAAATCAAACTTCCGTTGGCTTCTACAGAATAATCGCCAGGATCTGTGCTTGGGGTAACGTGATTACCCACCACAATTAAGCTTCTTGCCCTGCGGTAGCTTGTGTAGCGGTAGTTGGCTCTGGCTTTTGCACCCAAGTGTTGGTTTTGCAAACCCAAATACCAGGGCTCCACTTCGTTGAGCACAAAACCATTTAGTGCTTCTGTGTCAGTTGGCTCATCATCTATTAATCTAATGTGAGGATTTATTTTTGTATCTACATAA
>JAYSRU010000158.1:0-4119 GCA_043720875.1 Crocinitomicaceae bacterium | reverse complement strand
ATCAACTTGTCCTAATTCATCTGTAGACCAGTCGTCTTGCCCATTAATGGGGTTCATAATTGTTCCTTTATTGTACTTCGTTTCTTTATCTGTAGAATATTCTAACACAGCTTGATCCCAAGTAATTTCTTTTGAAAGTAAGCGAACATGGCATTCTTCAATTTTCTTAGAGGCATTATCAAGTTCCGCCATACTAAACTCTGGAGACATCAAAATATGCTGACAAATGTAATCGTCACCTTTACGCTCTAACAGTTTCATAAAATGATACCCATAATCGGTTTCAAATACTTCAGATATCTCTCCAACTTTTAAAGAAAAAGCAGTCGCCTCAAACTGGGGAACCATCTGTCCTCTTGAACCTTCGATACGCCCACCATCTTTAGCAGAGCCTTTATCTGCTGAGTGAATTCTTGCCATCGATTCGAAAGAGGCCTTTCCAGAAATAATTTTAGCACGGATGTCCTTCAACTCGTCTTTGGTTCTTAACTTGTCAATATCCGTAATTTGAGGGGCACAAACAATATGTTGAAAACCTAGTCTTGAATTGATATAGGGTAAACTGTCAACTGGAATTTTATCAAAATAGGCTTTGATTTCTTTTGGAGAAATTTCTAAATCTTCTGTGATTTTTCCTTGCATCTCTTGCGCCAACATTCTGCGTTTAATGTCATCAAAAAATTCTGTTTTAAGTTGATCAAAACTCTTACCATAAAACGTCTCCATTTTTATTCGATCACCACCAAACTTTTCTTCTACCACTCTTAAACGGCTTTCCATTTCAGCATTAATTTGTTCATCTGTAATTACCAAACTGTCAATTTCTGCTTGGTTTACTAATAGATTTTGAAACATTAATTCTTCCAAGATCACACATCCGGCATTCGGAGGCACAACCATTCCGTTTTGCGCCATCTGTAATTTTTGATTTTCAATGTCTGACAACAAAACAATATTATCTCCTACTTGTGCCACCAGTGCATCAATCATTTTTTTAACCGGAGGTTGTCCTGAGGCTGAATTGAAAGTTAAGAATAGTAGAAGCCCGACATAGGCAATTAAAGAAGTATATCTCATTTTTGTTTTTAAAAGTGGACGAAGATAAGCATTTCAAGCAAGATTAATTGCTCCTCACATAACGAACAACGTTAAATTTTATTTAAAACCGTTGGCTTTTTATTTTACGATAATTTCAAGTTCGCGATTATACCCTGTCTCGTGTTTTCTAACGACTGACCTTTGTCAGAATTTCAACTGATTTCTGTTAGTTTACATGCGCAACAATAAGCTTAATTTTGTCTAAATACACTTTTAATCTTATCTCAATTGGTATCACAAAACGAAACATTATGTTCTGGGAAAAATATTCACACTCACTAATTAAACACAAAGTTTTTGATGCTTTGAGTAGAAACACAAATTATGCAACTGAAAACATTCTAGGGATTCCAGGAACTTTTTTAGACTCTGATATTTTTTATGACGATGCTCCTTTTTTACAAGAAGCGCCATTCTTATCTGTGTTAACCGCGAATCCAAATCACATTGGAGTTCACACTTTAGGAGAAGAGCATGAAGATTTTTTTTCTGGAACCCATGAAATTGAAAAAGATTTGCTAAAAATATGTGCCGAAGAAATTTTTAAAGCAGAGCCTGGCTCATACGATGGTTATGTTGCAAGTGGTGGAACCGAAGCAAACATAGAAGCAATTTGGATTTACCGCAATTATTTTACGCAAGAATTCGATGCACCGCAAGCTGAAATTGCGGTCGTTTATTCTGCCGACACGCATTATTCCATACCCAAGGCAATAAATCTTTTGAATTTGGAAGGAATCGAAATTGGAGTTGATTTTGAAACCAGAGAATTCCTAATTCATGAATTAGAAATAAACCTTGAACAAGCGATCAAACGCGGTGTAAAATACTTCATCGTCAATGTAAATATGTCAACAACAATGTTCGGATCGGTTGATGATATTGATAAAATAACGACTGTACTTAACCTTTTACACATAAATTATAAGCTACATGTAGATGCTGCTTATGGTGGATTTATTCTACCATTCATGAATACCGAATCCTCTTTTAATTTTAGAAACGCAAACATTTCTTCGTTTTCAATTGATGGTCACAAAATGTTGCAATCGCCTTATGGAACTGGGATTTTTTTGATAAGAAAAAATTTTATGAAATACGTATGTACCAATGAAGCCGGTTATGTAAAAGGAAAAGATTACACCTTATGTGGTAGCCGGTCTGGCGCTAATGCTGTTTGTGTTTGGATGATTTTACGCACCCATGGATCTGTTGGGTGGACAGTAAAAATGCATGGTTTGGTGGATAAAGCCAATTCCATTTGCGAAAAATTAGATCGGTTAGGCATTAAGCATTTTAGACACCCGAATCTAAACATTGTTACCATAAATGCTGAATACATAAATCATAATTTAGCGAAAAAGTATCATTTGGTTCCGGATAGTCACGATGAATCTCCAAAATGGTACAAAATAGTTGTTATGCCACATGTAAAGCAAGGCATTATCGATAACTTCTTGCATGAATTACAAAACCAACCTCAATATACTTCTTGATCTTATGGATTTAGTTTCAAAATACAATATTCCAGCACCCAGATACACGAGTTATCCTACAGTTCCTTATTGGGACAATGAGCTTGTGGAAGAAAAATGGAAAATGCATATTCAAAAAGCATTTATTGAAGCAAAAGATGAAGGGATCAGCCTTTATATACATTTGCCTTTTTGCGAAAGTTTATGCACTTATTGCGCTTGTAACACACGTATCACGGTAAATCATGCCGTTGAGTTACCTTACATTGAGAGTTTGCTTTTAGAATGGCAACTTTACCTACGGTTAAGTGATGGAAAACCTAAGATTAAAGAAATCCATTTAGGTGGTGGAACTCCTACATTTTTTGCACCTAAAAATTTAGGATATTTATTGTCTTCCATTCTTGCAACAGCAGATGTTGCTTTAGAACACGATTTTAGCTTTGAGGGTCATCCTAGCAACACTACAAAAGAACACCTTCAGACCCTTTTCGAACTCGGTTTTAAGCGTGTGAGTTTTGGAATTCAAGACTTTGACGAAAAAGTGCAAGACACCATAAACCGATATCAATCATTTGAAGAAGTTAAACAAGTAATTGAGGATGCGAGAGTTGTGGGTTATACTTCAATTAATTTTGACCTCGTATACGGTTTACCTTTTCAAACAATTGAATCTATAAATGATACAATCACGCAGATAATTGAACTAAAACCAGAACGAATTGCTTTCTATAGTTACGCCCATGTTCCATGGCTTAAACCTGGACAGCGCAAATATTCCGAGATCGACTTGCCTGCGGATCAATACAAGCGCCGATTATATGAAGCTGGAAAAAATCTATTCGTGGCTGCAAATTACTCGGACATTGGAATGGATCATTTCGCGCTACCCAATGACTCACTTTTTAAAGTATTTAAAACCAAAACTTTACATCGAAATTTCATGGGATACACCACAAATACCACGAAACTATTAATTGGCTTAGGATGCTCATCTATTAGCGATTCTTGGGAAGCTTTTGCTCAAAATGTGAAGACGGTTGAAGAATATAAAAAAATAGTTAACGAAGGTCATTTCCCAATTTTCAAAGGACACTCCCTGTCTGCGGAAGATCTAATTATTCGGACGCATATTTTAGATTTAATGTGTCAACACGAAACCAATATTGATCACTATTATGACCTGAATAAAAACAAGTTTGACGCTTTGGAAAGTGACGGACTAATTGTAATAACTGAAACAAAAATCATAATATCTGAAATGGGTAAGCTATTTTTGCGAAACATTTGCTTGGCATTCGATTTGCGCTATTGGGAAAAAGTGCCAGAAGTAAATCTATTTAGTACAACCGCTTAATCAATTCTGTAAGATGAAAAAGGACATTACAAACCAAGACGATATTAAGTTAATGGTCGATACATTTTATGATCGCATTAAATTAAATCCTGTTTTGGGACCAATATTTGAAGACAAAATTGGTGATAAATGGCCCATGCATTTAGAAAAAATGTACCGTTTTTGGGCAACCATTTTACTAAATGAACA
>JAYSRU010000157.1:0-12144 GCA_043720875.1 Crocinitomicaceae bacterium | reverse complement strand
TTAATAAACTTAAACAAACGCTTTACTCAAAAGACATAAATATAAGATTATGAGTTCTTTAAAAAATAACATTGACTTCAATAAAGGCGAAGGATTAGTGCCTGCAATTATCCAAGACGCAAGCACATTACAAGTATTAATGCTAGGCTACATGAACGCTGAGGCACTTGAAATTACCAGAGCAACCGGGTTTGTAACATTTTTTTCACGCACAAAAAATAGAATTTGGAAAAAAGGCGAAGAAAGTGGGAATACCTTGGAAGTTGTTAGTGAGCAACTAGATTGCGATCAAGATACTTTACTTTTCTCTGTAAATGCAATTGGTCCAACGTGTCACACGGGTTCAAAAACGTGTTGGAGCGACGAAAAATCGACACAATTTGGAACAATTTCAGTATTAGAGGCTACAATTTTAGATAGAATCAACAATCCTTCTGATGAATCGTATGTATCTGATTTAATGAGAATTGGAGTTCATAAAATAGCTCAAAAAGTAGGAGAGGAGGCAGTTGAAGTGGTTATCGAAGCATTAATGACCAATGATCACCTATTTTTGGAAGAAAGCGCAGATCTACTGTTCCATTATTTATTATTATTACAAGCCAAAGGATATAAACTAGAGCATGTATTGGAGGTTTTAAATAAGCGCGCTAAAAAATAGAATATGTTTTGGGTTGCTGAAAAATCACTTTATCGCAAGGTAACGTGGTTAATTTCATGCATTGCCACCCCTTCAGCAGTTACTCTACAATTCAGCTAAAAAATTGGTAATCACATTTGAATGTTAAATGTCATTCACTTAGGGCTTTCGATACTATATTTGTATAAAATCAGCATTTACGTTGTATCAAATGAAAAGAGGTATATTGAAAGATACAAATTTCAAAAAGTATATTTTCCTAGTTGTCACATTTTCAACTGGTCATTTGAATTTATTTTCACAATTTCCTGGTTGCCCTGCAATTGATGCCGGTCCAGATCAAACGTTACCTTGTACCGCTAATTGTATAGATTTAATAGCAACTCCTTTTCACACTGGACTAACCACAACGTATACCGCGAGTTCAATTCCCCACAATCCACCAATTGCATACAACGCTCCTGGTGGCAATCCAGTTTCTGTAGGTCTTGATGATATTTGGTCTGAACCAATAAACATTCCTTTCAACTTCTGTTACTTCGGACAAAGTTACAACGTGTTGAACGTGGGGTCAAATGGATCATTGAACTTAGGACCTGGCACTCCAGTTGGAACCTTTCAGCCTTATTCAATTAATACTCCTTGCCCAAGTTTTTCCTTGGTGGATGGTGGAGAAATTTATGGAGTCTATCATGACATAGATCCAACAGTTAATGGAACGGTCACTTGGTATCTACTCGGAACTGCACCTTGTAGAATTTTTGTGGTTGTTTATAATGATCTTGGACATTTTCTATGTAATTCACTTAGAAGTACTAGCATGATTGTGCTCTACGAAACAACTAATGTAATTGATGTTTATGTGCAACAAAAAGAAACCTGTAATTTATGGAATGGAGGAAATGCAATTATCGGGATTCAAAACTCCAGTGGCAGTAACGGCCTTACCGCTCCCGGAAGAAATTCTACATCCAATTGGACGGTTTCAACGCCTGAAGCATGGCGATTCAGACCGAATGGCCCGATAAATTATTCAATAAAATGGTACGTTGGTGCAACACAAATTGGAACTGGACCAACTCTAAACGTGTGTCCAACAACCACTACAACCTATTCCGTTGAATGCACGTACACCATGTGTAACGGTTCGACAGTAGTAGAAACAGATTTGGTAAATATCCAAGTTGACGGTTTTCCTAATGCTGGAACTGATAGTTCACTTACGATTTGTGAATTTGCGGCACCCATAAATTTATTTACTTTTCTTGGACCGAACGTTTCTACTCCAGGTGTTTGGACTAATCCAATTGGTCAAGTAGTTACTATGCCGTATGACCCAATTTCAATGAACCCCGGCGTTTACACCTATTCCGTCGATTCTAACGGTTGTGTAAAAACCGCCGAAATCACTGTCTTAGAAATAAATACAACGGTTTCAACAATCATAACCCCTCCAAGCTGCATAGGTGAAAATGATGCGGCCGTATCTGTTAGTTTTA
Organism: Crocinitomicaceae bacterium; assembly: GCA_043720875.1. Taxonomy (GTDB): domain Bacteria; phylum Bacteroidota; class Bacteroidia; order Flavobacteriales_D; family Crocinitomicaceae; genus JAYSRU01. Next base: position 10,005 of record JAYSRU010000157.1, on the reverse strand, counting down.
CCAACGGTCAGAGTTATTCACTAAACGGCAATCCATTTTTACCTGTCACAACTTCTCCTTTTCAAATCAACAATTTAGTTCAAGGAAATTATAGTTTAATAATAAATGGCACTGTTGGTTGCACTGCTACAACAAACTTTGTGATATCGGATCCTAATCCATTGCAAATAAATTCAGTAACACAAAGCGATACAATTTGTCCTGATTTCGATTATTCTTTAGTTGCAACAGTTAGTGGTGGCTCATCTGCTTATACCTTTACATGGTATGGCTCTGATGGAACTATTAATATCGGGAATCCTGTCACGGTTTCGCCAAGCTCCTCAACAACTTACTTGCTGGTATTAACAGAAACTTGTGGCTCAACTCCGGATTCCGCCTCTTTGACTTTAACAACACTTGAATCAGCCGCTATTATTGTTATTCCGGACGATATCAATGGCTGTGTACCGCATCTAGTCAATTTTTCAAACAATACATCCAATGCGACCATAATCTCTAGTGTGATTGATTTCGGAGATGGATCAAGCACTACTGCATTTGGCTTAGCTTCTTTTTCTCACCTGTATACAAAGCCTGGTGTTTTTAGTGTAAAAATTACTTCTACAAATGACTTGGGATGCGTTTTCACTAAAGTCTATACAGATACAATCGAAGTGTACAGCTTACCTGATCCATCTTTTATTATTAATCCAAATCCTGTTTCATTTTATTACCCCATGATCAATTTGGTGAAAAATAATCCGAATGCCCTGGATATTTATGATTGGACCATTTGGGGAGGTATTCCGTCAACTTCCAACTCGTCCCATTTTGAAGTCAACTTTCCTGAAGAAAAAGTAGGTAACTATCCAGTTTCAATAATTGTCGAAAATCAATATGGCTGCATTGATTCTTTAACACAAATCGTTCAGGTGGTAAGTGAAGTAATTTTTTATGCGCCAAACACCTTCACGCCGGATGGTGATGAATTCAATAATACCTGGAGAATCCATATTGAAGGAATTGACCCATTCAACTTTGAATTATTGGTATTTAATCGGTGGGGGGAGATTGTTTGGGAAAGTCAAGATTCTAAAGTCACATGGGATGGAATATATAAGGGGAAACCTATTCAAGAAGGTACATATACTTGGATAATTCGTTGTAAAGATGCAACAAATGATAAAAAATACACTTTTGAAGGTCATGTTAATGTCCTACGATAACGATTAGCTCGTTATACACAAACATCTCTTTAAGAAAAAAACATATACAACTGATTTCATGCAAGTTACAACCCGAAAGAGGATTTAGAAAATAGGTGAGGGGGCTAATAGAAATTGTAATTAAGACATAAATAATCAATGGAATTATCGTTTTTAGAGAAAAGCACGGCCTTACTGCATCAATATTTACTATAATTGCAGGCTAAAGGATTGAATTAAGAAGATCTGCTAAAAAAATAGGTGGACAAAAAATACATTATGTTTAAGGTTGGAGAGAAAATCAGTTTGTTGTACGAAAAAGTGGATGGTGTTATTACAGCTATAAACGGAAATGTAATATCCATTAAGGATACGCATGGATTTATTAGAGACCTGCAAGTCAATGAAATTGCTAAAATTAGAGGGGATTACAAAAATTCAAAACAAATGAAAATTCCAGCGAAACCTGGAGAAAACACAGAACTGAAGCACAACACACTCAAAATTCGTTCGGATGAGTCACCCAAAAAATTGAATGTCTGGGAAGTTGATTTACACATTGAGGAATTAACCGAATCTAAAGCACATATGACCAACAACGAAATTGTCGCGAAACAATTAAGTACGTTCAAATCACATTACAAAAAAGCTGAAGCCAATCACATTAGTAAATTGATTGTAATTCATGGCGTTGGCTTAGGTGTACTTAAAGCGGAAATTCACAATTTTCTGAACAAGCAAAAAGGGTCGGAGTATTACGACGCAGACTTCAGAGAATATGGCAAAGGGGCAACCTGTGTGGAGTTTAATTACAACAGAAAAAGGTAGATCATATTATGTGAAATATTCTATTTAACATAATATTAATTATAAGACAAATGCGATTACTTATAACCTAAAACATACTTGGTACTCAATCCTCAATCCATACATCATTCAACAACGCTACAAACTTACGTGCGGTATTATTGAAATAACGCTTCGTTCTGTAGCCACCAACCCAAACAACTCCACGAATTGCGTTAGTTAAAAAGATTTCATCAGCCCCCAATAAATTCTGAGGTAAAATATTACACTCGTACACCTTGATGTTATTTTTGATTGCCAAGTTAATGACTTGCATACGCATGGTGCCCGCCAAACATCCTTCTTCTAATCCTGGCGTGTATAATACGCCGTTGCTTACAACAAACAAATTTGAACTTGTGCTTTCTATAATTCCACCTTTGTCATTAATTATGAGCAAATCGTCGTATTTTTTTTCATTGGCAGAAATGCCTGCCATGATGTATGTTAAACCATTTTTCGTCTTGAAATTAGCTAAATGATTTACTTGTTTTTTTAAATCTTGGTACAAGTCAATTTCCCAACCTTTCGTGTTTAATTCAAAATGATTCGATTCGAACGCCATGGCTTCAACCAAGATAGTTCCTTCTGTACTGGTTGGAATGTAATTTCCACCTTCGGAACGGTCCAAATGAATTTTTGCTTTACCTCCTTCGGTGATGCCAATTTTCTCAACCAATTCAGTAATAATTTTTTCAAAAAAAGCGTAATCCCAAGCTTCGTTGTAGGTTATTTTTATCGCTTTTGCACCTGTTTTCAATCGAGCAATGTGCTGATCTAAATTTATCGGTTTTCCGTTTATCAACCGCACGGATTCAAAAACTCCATCTCCAAAAGAATAGGCTCTGTTTGTTGAACGAATCCCCTTTTCTGGAGTTGATATCACTTCATTATCAACGTAAATGTAATTTGAATTCATAGTATCTAAAAGGTTAAAGCAAAATAACGCATGCAATATAACTAAAAAATCATATTAATCAAGTCTTGCACTACCTGCGGAAATAAAATTACCGTAAATAGTATACCGAAAATAGCACCTCCAATGTGAGCATCGTGCGCAATTCCGGATTTATTTTGCTTGTGCGCGTAAATCTCAAAACCTAAATAGATCACCCCAAATGCTATGGCAGGCATAGGTATTGGCAAGAAAAACAAGGATAACTCTGAATTTGGATTCATCATAATAAAGGAGAATATTATAGCTGAAACCGCACCCGATGCTCCAAGCGATCTGTAAGTTATGTTATTCTTATTTCTATAATAAGGGTAGATCTCAGCGAATAATCCGGCCCCAAAATACAGCATTACAAAAAGGGATTCTCCTAAAACATAACCATATTGCATGACAAATGTTTGCTCAATCATTTCCCCAAAACTGTAAAAAGAAAGCATATTGAATATCAAATGCATTTCATCTCCATGGGCAAATAGGTGCGTGAAAAGTCTCCAATACTCCTTGTCATTCTTGATACGGTATGGAATGAATAAAGATTTTTCAAAATAATTCTTATTCGTGAAACACAGCAATGAAAATCCTGAAGTTATTATTACGATTATTACCGTTATTGAAAGCATACCCTATTTATTATTTCTACCTTAGATGCGAATTTAACAAGAAACCATGAAAACCTACCTAATATTAAGCATTGTTGTGCTTTTTTTATTTGATTCTTGTACTACAAATACTACCGACAGCTCTAAAGTAATTCAAAAAGAAGTAGTGCTACTTCCTCCAAAATCTTTCAATGAAGCATTGTCAAACGACCAATTAACTGCCTTAGGTTTGAATGAAATGGATCGAAACTTTATTCACAACTTATACGCAAGTAACAACTCCTCTCCTTTTTGGTTCATCAACGATTCGATCACAAACAAAGGCAAACAGCTGAGAAACATTTTTGCTAACATGCCACTTTTAGGGATTCCAAATGAACGTTTTGAACATTTAAAACTAAAAGATTCGAATATTTACCAATTAGAAATTCTTATCAGTTATACCTTAGCAACCTTGAAGAACGACTTGCGATTTGGTTTCATTGACAAGGAAAATAAGACCTATAAAAACCTCATTCCTTGCGCTGTAGCTGATTTTAAAGATTTAATAAAACTTGGATCTGATACTTGCGCGGTTTCTACTTTCCTAATTCGATTAGGCTCTGACAGAATAGATTATCAGCAATTGGCTAAAGGATTATACAATTATGTTTCCACAACAGTTTTAGATACTATTTCGTGTAACGTTGTTTTACCTGCAAAAGATACTGGAAATTGGGAGGCAATTGCCGCCAAAGCCTTGGATAGAAAAGGAATTGCTCCGGATACGAGCATAACGGCCCGACTCAAAAAATACCAGCGTCGTGAAAACATAAATCCAAATGGAATTTTGGGCGAGCAGACGAGGCATTCGCTTGCCACAACTGGATACGACAAATTTCTACGGGCAGCATTATCCTTGGAACGTCTGCGTTGGAAACCCAAAGACCCAAAACTACACGTACACGTCAACATTCCCGAATTTACCTTGCGCTATTATTCTGACGATACGTTATTTTCAGTTAACAAAATTATAGTTGGTAAACCAGATACTCCAACGCCTGAGCTAACATCAAGTATTCATCAAATTATCTTGTTGCCTTACTGGGGTGTGCCGCAAAACATTGCTAACGAAGAAATATTACCCGCTGTAAAGGCTAATTCAAACTACCTTGTTAAAAACCATTACAGAATTTTTAGAGGCAAAAAAGAAGTGAATTCTGCCGGGATTAATTGGCGCAAGGTGGGTAAAAACATGCCTTACGAAGTCCGTCAGGATTATGGCCCATTCAATAGTTTAGGTTTGATTAAGTTCGATTTCCATAACAAATATGGAGTTTACATTCACGACACACCCAAAAGAAGACTGTTCAATAACGAATTTAGAAGTTATAGCCATGGGTGCATGCGTTGTGAATTTCCGGTAGAACTTGGGAAATTGATCTTATTGCGAGACGAGAATTTAATGGTAGCAGATTCGGTTGATTCCATGTATGTTAGAGAAATTCAAACGTTTATTAAATTGAAAAAAAGAATACCGATCGTTGTAGATTACATCAGTGTTACTGCTGATGAAAAAAATAAAATTAATTTTCACGGTGACATTTACTACAGAGATGACTATTGGATTGGCATCATGAAAAAAGAGAAAAAGAAGAAAGTAACGGCTTAAATTCCGTTCGGAGAATACATCGTTATTCCTTTGTCGTTATAAGCTTCCAGCATGACCTCTAACATTAATTTGGCATCTAACGCTTCGCAAGTTGCGGCGCCCAATTTATATTCTTTCCAAACACCTTTTTCCTTAAACAACGGAATCATTTCGCGGCATTTCCGCTTTGCAGACATTTCAGGATTATGAATTTTACTGTGAACTACAATCTCGAGGCCTTCAAACGTAGTAACTGTAAACGAATACACATCAGGTAGGTATACGGGGAATATAAAGTTCTCAACGGCATCTTCCAGTACATGAAAACTGGTGCATCGCTCCACTCCTATTCCAATAAATAAAATCTTTCCTTTCTTTTCAGTCAACTTAAACCAAGGACTTTCGCGTGCATAAGCTGTATTTTGCAGGTGATGTGTTTCCGTAAAAAAACGAGCATCTGGACCCATACAAACCACTGATTCTGTTGGGTGTAAACTCCTTAGCGCTCCGGTTCGTTTTCGTAAACATTCGGATACTATTCCCATTACAGATGCATCATTTTTTGCATCAAACCTATTAGATTCTTTGTAAAAATCGATTTGCAGTTTTGGATTAGAACTACTTGGCATTAATAAATTACCAGTTACACCAATAACTTCAAGCAATGCATCAATAAGTCCTTCGGCTCCATCATTCACTAAACCTATTTTAGAAAACGAAGCATGCACCATTACCGAATCTCCAACAGTTATACCCATTGCCTGAATTTGAGTTACCAGTTGACTTTTTGTTAACCCACTCCTATTTTTGCGTTGCAATTCTAAATTTGCATTGATTTGCTTCTTTTTGAAGCTTCTAAAAGCAGCAAGTAAAAAAGAAGGCGTAATTGACCGAATGAAATTTCTCATTTATTCAGCGTGTACTATTGAGAAATAAATTCATACGTAATGTACCCAGATTGGGCGGCTGGTGCGGATGCAGAATAATTAAACTTACTTCGCTTTGCGTAAGCTAAACCTTCTTGAATCATACATTCTGTAGCAGCATTACTGCTTCCTGCTTCATAGCGCGCACTCACCACAACACCAGATTGATTGACAGTGATTGCAATGTACACTAAACCCGTTTGGCCAACACCACACTTATAACTTGGAGCTGGTAAACTGTTTCCTTTTCGTCCATCCAAACTAAACGAAACAAGTGCTTTCCCTTTGTACGCATTTTTTGCCGTTGCAGCGTTCGAGGTATTTGCAGCATTTGCTTTTGCTTGCTTCAACAATTCAGATTCTCTTGGAGTTAACTTCTCTACAGGTTTTTGCCCTGCTTTGTCTCGTCCTGCTTTTGCGTCTGAATACAATTGCTTTTCGTAATCTTTTACTTTTTGCGCTTCGGCGGCAGCAACTTCAGCAGAACTAAATTTCTCATACGAACGATCTCTTTTATCATTCATGTCATTTACAATATTCTTAGCTGCTTCTCCCGGATCACTTGAAGAAACTTCAACATTTTCAGGTTTGATTTCAATTTCTTCGGGCATTTTTTCAACATAGGAAGAGGGCCATGCTTGAATCGGAAACGTTTTTTTGTAGCTCGCAATATTCAAATACATGAAAATACCCATATAGGTAATTCCTGTGGCAAGAATCCCAAATTTAAAACGATCAATTAAATCAAAAAACCTTTCCATTTCCCTTATTATTGAATTTTAGGCTGAATATGCAGTTTGTCCTTCTTGTAAAAGTAATCAATTTCACCTGCATTTTGCAAAATGAAATAATCTAATCCATTTGACGTGATTTTTTGATACGCTACCGGAACCACAATTTCACCTTTGTTGGTTACTATACCACACTTCGGACCCCGCTTAATGATTAAAAAGTCTTTATCCAATCGTTTGATTTCAGTATATTCTGCAGGCAAAATGTATACCCCTTTCGCATTTATCAATCCATATAAAGTGAGTTTTGATGCAATGCCAACCCCATATTTAAAAGACTCACACAGCTCAAAATCTCCTGGAGTTTGCAAGACACCATTCTTATCACAGTATCCGCAGGTAAGTCCTTTTGTAACCGCGATCAAATTAGAGGGTTGTCCCATTTCTACATAGCTTGCAGGAATTAAGAGTTTACCATTGACGTCAATTAAACCATACTTTTCCTTCAATACTATTTTGGCCAAGCCCAGTTCAAATTGCGATAATTTGATAAAATTGGGATAGGTTTCATACTTCACTGGAATAACTAACGCTCCCTTATCGTCGATGTATCCAAACAATTCAGCAGCACTGACAATTGCTCTTTTATCACTCAACGAACCGATTTCCTCATAAATTGCTGGCAAAACAACTGTGTAGTTAGATTTTATCATGCCGAACATTCCATTTTCTTCGAACACATACAAGGAATCTGTAAAAATTCTTAAAGATTCCACTCCTGGCGCTACAATATACGACCCATATTCATCTATAATACCTTGTTTTCCGTTAATGGTTATGATTGCTTTGCCTTTTTCAAAATCAAACGCTTCTTGAAACTTTTCAGGAATTCTTTTGAACCCAAACTTATCATAGTACGCGTACAACGAGTCAATTTTACCAAACACTAATCCGTTAGAATAATTGCCTAAGTCGCTAAAAATAATTGGCAAAATCAATTTCCCGGTCCGGTCAATCATTCCAAATTTTCCATTTTTTTCAACCAATGCCCTACCTTCATTAAAATCATATGCATTGTCGTACTCAAAATTAATCATGGTTTCATTTGCCTTATTGATGTACCCGAATTTTCTGTTTTTTTGAGCAAAAGCAAGACTTTCATTAAAGAACCCTACAACATCATACATTGGAATTAGTGTCACCTCCCCCATATGATTCATGTATCCCCAAAGTCCATCTTTTTTGAACGGAACAAATTGTTGTTTGCTGAACTCAATATCTGTTTGAATTTCATTCATAAATGGGTAACTTGCGTTACTAGCTATGAAGCTATTCGTTTCGATTTCATTATAATCACTCGTTGATATTTTATATAAATTACGCCAAGCCCTATTAACATTACGATTTGTAGGATAATTTTTTATGAAATTTTTAAATGCTTCTTCTGAATTTTTAGCACAAACGATATCATAAATTCGATCTTCAGCATCTGGCACATATGTGTTTTGAGGATTTTTCATAATAAATCCTATAAATTGCTGGAGGGAACCTGCACGCGTCTCTTCTTGGTATTGCAACAAGTACGATTGATCTTTTGCCTGTTCAAAATATTCCGAATTTGGGTAATCTTTATTGAATTGGGCAAAGATTGTACTGGATTGAATTTTAATACATTGATCAAAAGCCATAGAGTCTCTTCGGTGAATCACCGTATTAATTTCTTTGGCGAATGGGTATAAACTCAAGTAATTTGTAAACGACTCTACTGTAGGCATTTTATTAAGCTCCAGAAACAATTTAGAACTTATGGATTCTCTCAACGCAAAGATTATGGGATAATCGAAGTTAAGTTTTTTGAATTTTATTTTCTGCTTCTCACTTTGAATGGAATATGTTTTTTCAGCACGTTGCGCACAAATAATAGCAGAATCTAAATTATAGAATGGATTGTCATTTTTCGCGTAAATGGACGCCAATCCGAAGCTAGAAATTGACTCGTATTTCTTTAACGATTCTTTAAATAACTTCTTGGATTCGAAGTAATTATACTGATTCAATTCAACAAATGCTTTCTCTAATTTTTTTTGAGACAAAACACTTACCGAAGGACTTAAAAGAACAAATAGACATACTATCTGAAGACACTTATACATGAAAAAATAATTCTATTTAATAAACAATAATGCGAAAAGTACAATAAATATCACGCCAATAATATTCAACCAAAGTCCAACCTTCGCCATTTCTTTGATTTTTATGAAGCCAGAACTAAATACAATAGCATTTGGCGGTGTGCCAACTGGCAGCATAAACGCACAACTTGCAGCCATTGTAACCGGTAGGCATAATTGTAAAATCGGGTAATCCATCTTAATGGCCACTTGCATTATAATGGGCACAAGTATAGTTACCAAGGCAAGATTTGACATGATTTCCGTTACAAAAATGGCGATGGTCACCAAGGTCAACAGCAACATAAAATAAGACCCAAATGTTTTTTCCTGAAAGTATTCTATCGTTTGGAATGAGTTCGCGATGTAATTAATAACCCCACCTTTTTCTAATATTTTGGCCAATGCTATCCCTCCTCCGAAAAGCAACAATACTCCCCAAGGTAACTTGGTTGTATCACTCCAAATCAATAAGTTTGTTTTGTGAGAATGTACGGGAATTAAGAATAAAATGGCAGCTCCGGCCAAGGCTACGCTTGAATCATTATACGTAATCCCATAAGATTTAAAAACTTCTTTGAACGACCAGAAGAAAACAACAATTAGAAACACACTAATCACCATTATTCTATTCTTATCCCATTTGATATCTTCCAGCTTTAGTTTGTGTACTGTTCCCAACCTTTCTTTGCCTAAACCAATGTAAAACATAAGGTAAAGTAAACCGAGCAAAGACAATGCGGCTGGCATTCCGTATTTCATCCAAGTCAAAAAATCAACTTCGATATGCGCCAACTTTAACGATGCTGCCATTTGTGTATTAACAGGTGAACCAATCAAGGTTCCCATTCCACCAATACTTGCAGCGTAAGCCACAGCTAATAAAAGATATATTGGAAACTTTCCTTTCCGCTCTTCCATAGGCAAGGCTTCTATTATGGCAATTGCAAGTGGCAACAT
>JAYSRU010000156.1:0-12384 GCA_043720875.1 Crocinitomicaceae bacterium | reverse complement strand
CCGAGGTAAAAGCACCTTTTTCATGACCGAACAATTCACTTTCAATCAACTCCGAAGGAATTGCAGCACAATTAACTTCGATAAAAGCACCTTTTTTACGGTTACTTTGTTCGTGTAATTGGCGCGCAACTAATTCTTTACCGGATCCATTTCCACCCGTAATTAAAACACGTGCATCAGATGGCGCCACCTTTTCAATCATTTCTTTGATTTTTTGGATGCCTTCAGTTTCTCCGATTATACTCGACCCCTTAAAACGCTTTACGGTAGTTTTAAGTTCTTTTGTTTCCTCCACAAGAGAAACCTTGTCTTTTGCATTTCTAACCGTAACCAAGATTCTGTTTAAGTCTAAGGGTTTTTCAATAAAATCGAACGCACCTTTCTTAATCGCTTCAACTGCATTGTCAACCGTTCCATGGCCAGATATCATGATAATAGGAACATCAATTTTATTTGCATTCAATGCGTCCAAAACTTCCATTCCATCCATAACTGGCATTTTAATATCACAGAATATAATGTCAAAATGTGTGCTCAGTACTTTGTCTACACCTTCTTTTCCATTTTCTGCTTCTTCAACTTCAAAATTTTCAAATTCAAAAATTTCACGCAATGCGCGTCTAATGCTTCTTTCGTCGTCAATTATTAAAATCTTTCCCATAGTACAAAGATGATGATTTTTTTGAAATATAATAACCTAGTACAGTCTTACACTGATAATGGAATTACCAACTATTTGAGCATAAAAAAAGCCCCCGTTAACTCACGGAGGCTTTTACACTTTTTAAAAAAGAATTACATTTTTACAACGCGAATTACTTTTTCAGTATTTGCATTGAATACACGAATCATATAGACTCCTGGCTCATTTGCACTAAGGTTAATAACTGCATTAGATGCGATTGCATTTTTACCAGTTGCAATTAAACTTCCTTTTGAGTCAGTTATTTCATAGCTAAATACATCAGAAGATGAATTGGTAACATTCACTATTCCATCCGTTGGATTTGGCGAGAATGTGAAACCAGTTAACGTTTGCTCATCTAATGATAACCAGTTGCATGCTGTAACAGTTACAACAACATTTGAAGTATCATTCGGACAAACACCATTCGTAACGATGTACGTATAGTTGTATTGACCTACAAAGTTTGCAGTCCAAATATCAGAACTAGGAACGGTCGCATCTGCAGGATCCTTGAATGTTCCACCTAGATCAACTAAACCAGATAAACCAGTATATAGGTTAATCGGTTCGTTACGACAAGCAGTAATTGCTCCATCGATACCAGCAGAAGGTGGGTTTACAACTGTTACTTGAACGTTTGTAGTATCTGTAGCACAACCTTCTCTTAATGTATACGTGAACGTAAATGTTGTAGATGCTAAACCTGGCGAACCAAATGTACCATTGTAGATATGACCAGTATTGAAGTTATCACTCCATGTACCGTTTGCATACGTAGAATCAATTCCAGTTAATCTTGTGTAAAGATCAATTGAATCACCATAACAAATGCTAGTAAGTGCTAATGCATTTCCAGCATTTGGTGCTACCTCACGCAATCTAAACTTGTAGTTACCCGAAGCTGAGAAAGCAGATTGATTGCTATGTTGAATGTAGTAAGTAGCACCAGGAGTTAAACCACATGCAACAAAGTTTGAAGGAGTATTACCTGTAGAAGTAAAATCTTCGTCATCATCATTTGCAGCTGCTAATGTCGCAGTAGCAAAATCACCACAGTTAGTAAATGCCCAAACAGCAACTTTATTTGAAATTGAAGAACCAGTTGTGTTAATTCTTACACTTCCTGACGCAGGAGCTACGAATTGGAACCAAGTAGTTTTGTTGAAATTTGCAACAGAACCCCAACCAGCGTTATCATTATAATTTGTTATTGGAACAACTAATCCAACTTCGTTCAAAGCAGTAGTTGCACCAACGTTGTTAAACGTTCTTGTAACATCATCTAATAATAAAACCTCAGCAGTACAAACACTATCGTTTGTAAGTGGCATAACAACCGTGATTGGTCCTACAAATAATGAAGAATCAGTACCACAAATTGCTTGCACGTAAACATCATAAACTCCACCAGCCATTAATGCTGCATCTACGATTGTATCGTTAACAAATTCATCACCAGGGAAAATTGAACCTGTGTAAACATTGTCACCTGAATTAACATAAGCTGTATTGAAGCCAGTGATTCCAGCAACAGTTTGAGTCCAAGTCCAATTTACCAACAAAGAATCTGGACGATCGTTAACTGTTGTAAGTACAGGATAGTTACAGAAAGGAAGCGTTAAAACATTTACTAACAAGCCAGTTGAAGTATCCGGAACGCCTACACAATTTGCATAAATATAAACATCATAATCTGTTAATTGAGTCAAACCAGAAATTGTAGTATTTGGAGAAACAGTATTGATAAATGTACCTGTTCCTGGAGTAAATCCATTTAAGCCATATTCTACCACCCAATCCGTTTCATTTGTGATACCAGCTGTCCAAACTAAGTTAAAGTCAGTTGAAGTTAAGCTACTCACAATTGGAGCGCTAGGCTTTGGACAATTTGTGTAGAAAAAGTGAGCACAAGTGTTTGCTGTTAAATAAGCTGTACTATTAATTGACAAATTAATGTTTTGTGTACCCTTAATTCCAATTTCAGCATCCAAACCAGTATTGTAAATTGGGTTACCAAAATCTACATCGTCATACAAGAAATAAAATTCTCCTGTTGTTTCTTCCAAAACTAATTGAAATCTAACTGCAGATGGAGAACTAAAATAGTGCTGCACGTTCCACTCCACAATAAATTTACGGTTTGGCGCTGTGCCAGTTACCAAACGGTATTGACCTTCACCTAAAGTTGGCGTAGCCATATCTTGTATGAATGGATAAACACCAGTACCAGCCATCACATAAGCAACGTTACCTACGAGTGTATTAAACAACACACCACCATTGTTTCCAATAGTAACTTGATTAACTAGTGCACCTTGATAGTAGAAACTAAAAGGAAGTGTATAACCAACTTCTGTATCATCAGACATACCCAAATTTACTGTTGCAGCCGAATCTACAATACTTGCAAATGTCAAACAATTTTGATTCACATCAATGTATTGACCTAAACCATACGTATTAAATGTAATTGTATTGCTTACAAACGAAGTATCTCCAGGCGTACAGATTGCTCTTACTTTAGCTTGGTAAAATGAACCAGGAGTTAATCCAGTAATTAATGCAGGATTTGTCAAGGTATTCATTGAACCTAATTCACCAGCACCATTTACAGTAAAGCCAGGAGTTCCCCATGCTACTTCCCACTCAGCTTCACCACCACCAGCTGTCCAAGAGACATTAGCTGTAGTTGTAGTTGCGATAATGTTTGTTAAGGCAGTTGGCCCTGGGCAAGTTGGAGGAGGAGAAATCGTAACGATATAATCTTCTGTTTCACCACCACCCATTGCAATACAAGCACTTGTAGCATTATTAGTGTTACCTGCACCTCTCGAACGAACGCGCATTCCAGTGGTTCCAGAAACAGCAGTTCCAGGAATAGTGATTGAAGTTGAGCCAGTTAAACCAGTAGTATAAGGTTGTACCCATTCAGTTGCTTCGTAAATACCATTTTGGTTATAATCGATCCAAACAGAAGTAATTGCTGAAGCATTCGTAGAAATTGAAACGGTATAAGTTGCTCCAATTGCCAACAATGTTGTTCCTGGCTGAGCACTTACATTTCCAACTGAACAACCAGCTGTTGTATTATTCAATGCATCTAACGTTACATTAGTTATACATGATGAACCAGCATTTGTTGGAACACAATAGCAGTTAAAGAATGGATTCATGTTCACTGTAACAGGAGCAGAAGTTGAAGGTGCACCTGCACTACAAATTACTACACAACGGTAGTACGTAATTGCAGCCTGAGTGGTAGAATAAGTGGCACTCGTTGCACCACCAATTGGCGCATAAGATACACCATCCGAAGATGATTCCCATTGAAACGTTAAACCAGAGCCAGTTGAAGCACCTGAAAGTGAAAGATTAATTGCAACACCAGGACACGCATTTGCAGGCGATGAAACGGTAGTTCCAGCAACTGCAGGACCAACACAAGCACTTGAAGGCCCAACTAGTGTCGTTGTTGTTGTGTGACATGACGCATCCGTACCACAACCAACTGCACTGTTATATTGCGTTTGATAATTACCATTTACCGGCGGAATAAAACTTAACGGTGCAGCTCCAAATGCAACAGCAGTGTTGGTCCCGTCAAATATTGTAATAAAACCTCCACCAGAAACATTTATAGAATAAATATTAGAGGATAAAAAGCCCGTCACTGGTGACAACTCTCCATAATAGTTACACGTTGACATTGTGGTTACACCTCCAATTACAACTGGAGCGGCACCAGAACCGAACGGGTTTGCAGAATACGCGCACTGAGCCCAAGAAGCCATTGGTGCAAGCATCATTAAAAATAATACGAATTTGTAGTAAATTCTCATAAATAATAAATTAAGTTAATATTGTGATAACGAAACATTTCGAAATCTTTTGCAAAGATAGGTAGAACGACTAGAGAAAAAAATATAAAAGTGTTAAATCATGCTTTATGAGGCGTAAATTGTAGTGACATTCATCATAAATATTCATTATGAAGTGCATAATATTCGTTTTTAACGAGTTTACCTTTTGGCGAATAAAATTTAACAACTTTTGCAGGCACTATTAATTGAATAAAGTCAATCCAAAAACGCAAATAACGACACTAAACTATATTCCTATCGCTTGACCAAGCGAACCTCAGCAAAACCAGATTCCTTAAGAATTTTAACAATATAAATACCCGCAGCAAATTTTTCCATTGAGAATGGAATGTCATGCGTGCCTGAAGTTAAATTTATATCACAAATTAGGCTTAATTCAGCACCATTAATGTCGAATAATATTGCCTTCACGTGTTCGTTTTCTGAGTTCAATTTAAGAATTGCATTTGTGTAACATGGATTCGGATATACAATTGAACTTTCCTTCTCGTTCCAATTTTCATCTAACCCGAGGTTACATCCGCCCATAACGGGATAATATGTAATCGAATGTTCGAACATATTTTGAATAACACTTGCATCCAATCCGAACCAATCCTTCAAAAACGAGGCATATACGTTTCTGAAATCAATTTGCATTGGAATGCCTTCTTGCTCAACTACAGCTCCACCAATAACAGGGTTTGCTCCAATAATTCCTTGAGAAATACACGAACCGAATAAAAACATCGGTGCAGCATCACCATGATCCGTTCCAAAAGATGCGTTACTCGCTACTTGTCTCCCAAATTCAGAAAACGTCATTCCTGCCACCCGACTACTTAAACCAAGTAGTGTAATATCATCTTGAAATGCAGCAACTGCATCAGAAATAGTTTGCAATAACGTTGCATGGTTTCCTAGTAACGAATTGCCCCCAGTAATTTGATTTTCATGCGTATCAAATCCATCTACATTCACAACGTAAACATTCGTTTTTAATCCACCGGAAATCATTTTAGCCACGGCTTTCAATTGTAAAGACAATTCTGAAGTTGTGTACATGGTGCTCAAATTTGAACCAGCTGCAACTGCTTGATTGATTTGCGCCCCGTAAGCATTAGTTTGATCAATCATTGCTTGAAGAAACGTAATTTGCTGGCCAAAATATGAATTATCAGGAATAGCAGTACCAGGATCAAGATTTACCACCTCAGTTGGATCAGAAACAACATGAGAGAAATTGCTATTCAATCCTTGACAGGTAGATGAGACATCATATCCCATTGATATTGCAAAAGGATCCGTATTTATAATATTCGGATAATTATCTGGAAACGTAGGGTGATCTTGCTGAAACATTCTACCTAGCCAACCTTGTGTTGCTGTAATGTCCATCATACCAGTCCCCCAAATGTCACTCGATCTAAAATGCGATCTATTTTGATCTGGGTAACCCACATTTTGAATAACAGTTAATTTGCCTTGTTGATACATTTGTCGCATTCCAGTCATTGCAGGATGAAGACCGATTGTACTATTTAATTGAAGTACTGAAGCTTCAGGTAAAATAATTGACGGACGCTGAATAGTTAAATTAGCATACTGATCCAGAGGAACCACCATATTTAAACCATCATTACCGCCATTCATTTTCACCAAAATCAATATGCGATCTTCAAATCCAGCACCAATTTTATAAGGCACTTTGGTTGCCGCTTTAACACTTAAACTATTTCCTAAAAATGGAACTGCCAATGTTGCGAACGATACATTCTTTACAAAATCTCTTCTTTTCATGGCGTACAATTATTGAAGTTGAAACTCAGGAAACCTAAACATTTTATGGAATAAAAGTTTAAGTCGATTGTTAACTGGATCAATGAAAACTGGGTCTGAACTATTTGCCAAATAGGCGTTGTATTCAATTGTCCATTCAAAATCTGGCAACCCAGATGTTAAAATATTTTTTAATGCTAACTTTCTAATTGCCGTAATATCTTTAGGAAACAAAAGTCTTACTAACTCATCAATCACCACGACTGGATCGCTAGGCACAGACAAAGTGGCTACGAACGACAACAAATCAAGTTTAACTATAGTTCCATTCACATCATACCCACTCCAAGCAGCAAGCCAGCTAGAATAATTGAATCGATTTTTTAAATACGTACTATTTGCCCAAAGCCTAGTAAATGCAGGAGCTTGATAATAAGCAAACCATCCGCCGACATTTGGTGGATCCATAGTTTGCATGCCTAAACTCGCCACCGACCAATAAATTTGATTATTTAACTCATAGGTTTCAGCCAACGTTAAAGTGCTCGTCATTTCTGTCGTGTTAATTACCGATGTTACAAATTCTAACGGATTTTTAATCATTGTTCCTTGCATCGCAGTATCATAAAAATGCGCGCTAGACAATAAGGCCTTTACCGTGTTTTCGATTACATAATTATCTGCAATCAATTGATTTGCCATTTCAAGAATAACAGAAGATTCTACGCTAGGCGTAATGTCATAATTCACAAAATAGCGGTACAACTTTCTGCTTAAGAACAAAGCAATTGATTGAGAGCTTGCATTACTTGAGAATATCAAATCGATATAATTCAAATATTCGTTCGCTCCCGTTGGTGCAATTACGCCATTTCCAAAAGCCGAACCTAATGTTTTACTAGAATTATCATGATACAAAGGTTCAAAGATTGAAGTAACGGTTGGGTCAGTTTCACTCCATAAATTGTTTGAATACCAACCGGTGAATATTTTAGAACTTTGTGAAATATCAGTCTCTGTGTAATTTGTATAATCTCCAACACCAATCTGAGCTCCTTTAGAAACGGTAAACAATTCTAGTAACTCTCTGGCAAAATTTTCATTTGGACTGTATACGTTATTAGATTGTCCACTTAAAAAAATTAGCATCGAAGGTGAAATGGTTAGCTCTTTAACCAATTGCTTTACATCTCCCAAGGCAAATTGTCTAAGCTGCATGTGGTATTGATAAGTTGCTCTAGCATCAAAAACGGATGAATTTGCAAAATGATTTTGCCAAAAAACACACATCTTCTCCATTATAGTTCCATCGTTCGTTCTATATCGATCCACAATCCAGCCGCGCAAAGAATTTACCCTTGCTTGATCGGTTGCAGTTTTTGATCCCGCAGGTAATACTTGATCCACCCAAGTTTGTCCTAACGTAGCGATTTGCTCCGCAGGGTCTACGGTCAAAGGTAAGCCCAACGGATTGATAGTAAACAACGATGCAATAGTATTTGTTAAACCAGCTGAAACAGCTGAATCAATTTGTGCTTTTGTAACGCCAAAGGTGGAACGACGCATTAAGTGGGCTGCTTGATCCCATCCCCAAGGACCAACGTAAGGTGTAAGTGCCATACAAGTAATATTAGGTAAAATACAGTAGCTAAAATTCAATAATACAGGCTAATATACTTAAAAAAAAGTAATATTCTATTTAGAACGATAAAATACCAAAAAATTAATATCGATCAAATAACTTTCCCTAGTTTTACTTCAAAAAGCAACCATGAAGTCACAAATTCAATTTTTACGTATCATAGCATTCGCCGAAGGCTGTAGTTTTTTAGCCCTATTTTGCATAACCATGCCGCTTAAATACTTGGCCAAAATTGATCAACCCAATTATTTCATGGGTATGGCGCACGGATTTTTATTCATGCTTTACATTGTTATGGTTTGTTTGGTGGCTTTTGGCTTAAAGTGGAATTTAAAAAAATGGTTTTTAAGTTTAGCTGCATCTATAATTCCTTTGGGAACTTTTTGGGTTGATCATAAAATATTTAGGCCTGAGCAAAAAAAATAAGGCAAAAAAAAAGCATTCGACAATTGACGAATGCTTTTTACTTTTTATTAAGATTTATTTTGGCGCTACTGGAGTAACAACTTTTGTGATTTCGCTTTCCAATTTTAATAGTTCAGTTATCACTTCTTTTGTGATATCCTTATTGGCATTAAAGTATAATGTTTGAGATTCTTCTAACACATAATCAATTTTCTTACGCTCCGAAACTATTTTAATAGCCTTTTGAACGCGTTCTAAGATTGGCTTATTCATTTCACCACTTTGCTTTTGAAGCATTTGCCCCAATTCTTCTTGACGACCTTCTAATTCTTGTTGCTTCTTTTGCAAACGCTCCTCCGTATATGCTCGAACAGTTGGAGACATGGTTTCTCTTGTGGACATATACTTTTCATATTCACCTTGCAACACTTTTTGAGATTCTTCAATCTCAGACATGTAAAGTGTCTCCATATCTTTCAACGTTGCTTCTGCAGCTTTTCGTGAAGGCATTGTATCTAATAACTTTTGCGTATTAACATGCGCTACATTACTTTGTGCAATTGCAGACATACTTCCTGCAAATAGAGCTACTACTAAAATTAATCTTTTCATTTTCTTTATATTGATTGTTCTTGTTTTACTTTCCTTTATTTGGTGTTTCTTTTGAACCACCTTCATCTTTAACTTTTATTCCCAATTCCTTCAAAACATCATCGCTGATGTCATATTTACTGTCTGCAAAGACTAAGTTACTTTGATTTGCTTTGTCAAAAATAAAAGAATATTTCTGTTTTGAAGCAATTGCTTGCATCGCGTCGTAAACTCTATCTTGAATTGGCTTAATCAATTCTTTTCTCTTTTGGAAATAGTCACCTTCCACTCCAAAACGCGTTTTTTGCATTTGCATCGCTTCAGATTCCAGCGTTTCTATTTCAGTTTTTCGCTTTTCTTTTTCTTCTGCAGGCAAAAGAACTTCTTCACGAGCGAATGCATCTTTTTTTTCTTTCAATGCACTGTAACGCATTTCTATATCAGCCGTCCATTTCTCTGCGAGTTTATCAAGTTTACTTTTAGCTTCGTTATAATCGCTCATTTTATTCAGAATGAAATCAGAATCAATGTAGCCATATTTCTGAGCGGTAAAGGCAAATGATGTGCCAAAAGTAAATGCAAGAATAAAAAGTAATTTTCTCATAAGATATCAACTTAAATCTAAAACAAATGTAATGTTAATTTACAACTCTCCGATATTGGCCCCAATTGTAAAGGTAAGTCGACCTTTATACCCTTTCAAATTACGTTGAACATCATCTCCACCAAGGTATCCACTTGAATGTGAGTCTAAGCCATCAAATCCCCAACCATAATCTATTCCAAGCATACCAAACATTGGTAAGAAAGCTCTTAAACCAAATCCAGCGGCTTTTTTCAAGTTAAAAGGATTAAAAGTTTTAGCTGAAACAAACGTATTCCCTGCTTCACCCCAAGCGGTTACATAGAATGTTGCTTGCGGATTTAATGAGATAGGATAGCGCAATTCCATCGTCATTTTTGAAATAATTGGATCCCCGCCAGTTGAGTTTATTCCGTTATCTTCATAACCACGTAATGCAATAATTTCTTGTCCCCCAAAAAATGACCCAATTCCTTGCCCACTCATTCCGCTTCCACCCAATGTAAAGCGCTCAAACGGAGTTAATCCTCGCGCTTTGTTGTATGCACCTAAAAAGGCAAATCCAAAACGAGGACTCAATACCAATTTCTTATCTCTGCTTATCGGAAAATACCATTCTCCCGTAAATTTCAACTTATAATATTCAAGAAACTTATATTTTTCTTGCGCCGTTGCATTCGAATAATCTTTATTTTCGAACAAGAAATAAGGTAACGAGCTTTTCAATGACATTTGAATCTTTGATCCTTCCCGCGGATAAATCGGCTGATCTACTGAGTTACGCGAAATAATATATTTCAAAGAAAGGTCATTCGCATACCCTGTCGGCAAGGTTTTGAATATCTGAGAATTCTTTACATCATAGTATTGATAAGACAATTCATAGTATGCTTGAAACCAATCATCTGGTATTTTTTTTCTTCGACCAAAACCAACGCCAACACCTGTAATTGCAACACCAGAATAACTTGCATTTTTTCTACTAAAATTATTTCCCGATTGTGTATGTGTAACCCACCATGAAAGTGAATTAGGTTTCTTGCCACCTAACCATGGCTCAGTAAATGAGAAATTATAAGATTGATAAAATTTTCCGTTTGTTTGGGCACGAATACTCAAACGTTGACCATCGCCCGAAGGAAGTGGAGTCCATTGATTCTTCTTGAACATGTTTTTGGTTGAGAAATTATTAAAGCTCAAACCTAATGTACCAATGATCCGTCCACCACCATAACCACCAGAAAGTTCAACTTGATCTGACGATTTTTCTTCAACAATGTATTCTATATCAACCGTTCCATCCGTTGGATTAGGTATAGGGTTTACTTGAAACGCTTGTGGATTGAAATAACCTAACGCCGCTAATTCACGTTGTGTTCTAATAATATCCGTACGGCTAAATAAATCTCCTGGCTTAGTTCTAATTTCACGACGAATTACGTGATCATTTGTTTTCGAATTCCCTTTGATGATAATATTACGAACACGCGCCTCTTTACCTTCAATCATTCTTACTTCATAATTGATATGACTGCTATCCACTCCAACTTCTTGTGGAATCATTTGATAAAATAAATGCCCTCTGTCCATATATAAAGAAGTGACGTCTCGACCATCCTGCGAAGCTTTTAAACGCTCCTCTAACAATGCTTTATTGTAAGGATCACCATACTTAATACCTAAAACTGTATCTAACATTCCGGAACTAAATTTTGTATTACCAATCCAGGTAAAATTTCCAAAGTAATACGGTTTTTCTTCACTAATATTCAGTACAACAACCAATCTCGAAGGGCTCGCGGAATAAACTGTATCCAGTTTAAAATAGGCGTCACGCAATCCCTTTCCTTGAAACTTATCCAAAACAGCTTTTTTATCTCGACTGAAAGATGCTTCATTGAACTTAGAACGTTTCCAAAACCTAATGTTAGATTTTTGTTTCGTATCTTTCAATAACATTTTGACTCTCCAAGTTGGAATTTTGGTATTACCAGTTATGATGATTTTTTCAATTTTAACCCTCTTTCCTTTGGTAATATTTATGGCAAAAAGCTCTGAATTATTCATCAAGCTATCTGGTATTGATTTTACATCAATGATCGCGTTGTTATAACCCTTTTCTCTATAAAATGCTTTGATTTTATTCTTTGTATTGAATACTAAATTTTCGTTGATTGTTTTTCCTGAAAATAAATTAATCTCATCTCGAATTTTATCGACGTCTCTTTTAGGCACACCTCGTATTTGAAAACGAGATAATTTAGGTCTGGTTTTAAGTGATATCACCAAATAAACAATGCCATCAAGCTCTTTATCACTGTAAATATTAACATCAGAAAACAATCCTTCTTTCCAAAGATTCTTAATCGCATTTGTAATTTTATCTCCAGGAATTTGAATGATTTGGCCTTGACGTAAGCCGGCGATTAAGCGAATGGCACTGTGGTCAAAATTATCGGCACCGACAACTTTAATTGGGCCAACTTCATAATCTTTCGCTTTTGCATAAGGAAACTGTGGATCCACTTGCGCAAATACGTCTAACCCAATAAAAGTCAAGATGAATAAAATACAATATTTGTTTAACATTTTCTTACGGTATAAGTTGTTCGGAAACCATACCAAAACGGCGTTCACGAGATTGATAATTTTTTACTGCTTCAAACAAGTCTTTTGCTCTGAAATCCGGCCATAGCACTTCGGTAAAGTACAATTCTGTGTAAGCAATTTCCCATAATAAAAAATTGCTAATCCTGTTTTCGCCACTTGTTCTTATTAATAATTCGGGATCAGGAATTAAATGCGTAGATAAATTTGCTGATATCAACTCATCTGT